>CAXQNQ010000268.1:0-2658 GCA_964225135.1 Mesoflavibacter profundi | reverse complement strand
GAGGAGTATTGGGACTTGATCAAAGCAGATCAACGACAAGTTGTTTCAGATAACCTACTTCCAATATCTCCTGTAGAGCAATTCAATGTGTTGGGTAATGTATGGGATGTCACATCTACCAAAAAAGGGAAACCAGTGCGCTTAGCTGGAGGTTCTGTGTTTTGTTCTCCAAATACCTGCCATGGTACCGTAAAGGAAAGAGCTTTGTTTGTCGATCAGGAAACTGGAAATATTCATATTGGATTTGCAGTTGTTAGGTAGTATTTATTAACTGATAATTTCATGGCGATTGAGGATTATTACTAAAAATAATAAAGGGAAGTTTGGTTGAGTTGGAAGTTAATTTTATGTCAAGAGCCATAAGCTTGTTTTATAAGATTTCAGGTGAATGTTCGATGATATAATTGATTTTCAGGTGATTGCTTAGTTCGTCATTTAACAGACTTGTCTATTTTATTATCCATTTATTTGTACATTTTCGGGTAATATATGCTTGAACTCCTTTATCTTTAATAGAAACAGAAGACCATTTAAAATCCCATGAGTATTACCCTAGGCATATTGGGCTGGTGTATTGCATTAGTTAGTATCTTCTTATGGATAAGAAGCAAAAGAAATGTAGTCTTACCTTTCAGAAAGGGTCAACAATCAACTGAACGCTCCAATCATACTGTAGATCAGCTTTCTAGCGACCTCGAAAAAGTCCAGGATTCCATCATATATTTCGCGAGTTCTCTTTTTAGACAAAATACGGTGGAGGATATTCTCTGGGATGTCTCTATCAATTGTATTGATAAGTTGGGTTTTGAGGATTGTGTTATCTATTTGGTGGATGAAGACAAGCAGGTATTAGTGCAAAAAGCTGCTTTTGGGCCTAAAAATGATAATAATGTAAATATTGTTGATCCAATTGAAATTCCTATTGGTTCGGGTATTGTAGGCTCTGTCTTTGCTTCAGGGAAGATAGAACTTGTCGGTGATGTAACAAAGGATGAGAGATATATAGTCGATGATGCAGAGCGTATGTCTGAATTGGCTATCCCCCTTATAACTCCAGAGGGTAAGGTTCTAGGTGTAATTGATTCGGAACATCATCAAAAAGATTTTTTTACCTCCCTACATGTAACGGTATTAAGTACTATTGCATCCATCTGTGCAATTAAGCTAGTTAAGGCACAAGCTGATAGAGCTTTGTTACAAGCAAAAGAAGAGGCAGAAGCAGCTAGTAAAGTCAAGTCTCAATTTTTGTCGACCATTAGCCATGAAATTCGGAATCCCTTAAATGCGGTTATTGGGATGAGTCATTTACTTATGCAGGATAATCCAAGTGAAGAACAGATGGAACATTTGAGACCACTGCACTTGTCCTCTAAACACTTATTAGCTTTAGTAAATGATATACTCGATTACTCTAGATTGGAGTATGGCAAAGTGAAGTTAGAGATGGCGAATTTCAACCTGGAGGATCTCTTAAAGGAAATGAGTCAGAACTATGCTTTTCTGGCCTCTCAAAAAGGATTATTGCTGGAGTTGCAAATAGAGAAATATGACTATTTGTTAAAGGGAGATGCTTTAAGAATCAACCAGATTCTGAATAATATTATTGGAAACGCGATAAAGTTTACAGAATACGGAAAGGTAGTTATTGGAAACGAATTAGTTGCTGAATCAGATGATTCTTGTAAAGTTCGCTTTTTTGTAAAGGATACTGGACTAGGTGTTTCTGAAGCTGATAAACAAAAAGTATTTCTTGAATTCGAGCAAGTAATAGGAGGTAGTAATAGGCAATATGAAGGTGCTGGATTAGGATTAACCATTTGTCAACATTTAGTTGAAATCATGGGTGGGACGATAGGTGTGAATAGTACACTTGGATCGGGTAGTGAATTTTGGTTTACTATCACATTTGAGAGAGGACCAATTATTCAGGACTTACCGCAAGCTAGTAGCGCTAGCTGGGCTCAAAAAGAATTACCGGGAATGCGCATTCTCTTGGTAGAGGACCATATAGTGAATCAAAAAATCATTAGCAAGTTAACTCAAAAATGGAAGATAGAATCAGCCATTGCGGAGAATGGATCTGAAGCAATAGATATTGTGAAAAATGATCAAAACTTCGATCTTATTTTGATGGATTTACATATGCCTGAAGTTGGTGGAGTAGAGGCTACCAAGCGGATTCGTGCTTTGGAGGATGATTTTTATCATGAGGTTCCTATTATTGCAATTACTGCTGATGTTTCTTCAGATATTATAATAGAAACGGAATCTAGTGGTATGAATGATTTTATTACTAAGCCCTTCCATCCTCATCTACTTTTTGATATCCTAAGTAAGTTTTATAATGCTTCGAATGCATGATTCCCGATTAGAGAATCCAATTGTATCTAAAATGACATTTTAATAAGTATTTATTCGAAAGCCTATTACCTCAGATTTGATCAAAGAGATCATGGAATTATTTCATGATTATGCCATTTAGGAGGTAAAGCCTAATACTTTAAGCTTTCAAGGCATTCAATTACATATTGGAATAGGACTATTGCACCATATTTTTCAACCGAAAATATTCATTTCAATAGGTTTTAACTAGTTTAGCAAACCTAAGGTTTATAGGTATTAATGCATGGAAATGATAAAACGGATTGACTGCGTATT
>CAXQNQ010000267.1:0-3978 GCA_964225135.1 Mesoflavibacter profundi | reverse complement strand
TGAGGTGGTTGATGTCAATGGAAACGTGAGTTATTGTACTAGTACAATTTTAGTGGAAGATAGCTTCAATTCTATTAGAGATATGGATCTACTGGAGGAGGATTTTGTGGTCCTTGAGTTAGGTAGTGAATTGACGGTCTCACCAATTGTACCGATATTGGAAGGGATAGATTATATGTGGTATTTGGATGATACCTTATACTGTGGTAATTGTGAGTCTGTTACTATTGCTCCAATATTTAGTACCTATTTAGATCTAGTTATACAAGATACATTTGGTTGCTTATGGGAAACGGATGCTATGTATATTGATGTGATTCTGGGTAGTCCAGTTTATATTCCAAATGTTTTCTCTCCCGATAATGATGGAACTAATGACTTTTTCCAAGTATTCCATAATAATGCTGTTGAAGTTGTTGAACTAATGCAAATAAAGGATAGGTGGGGTAATATTGTATATTCTGGTAATTATCAAGGTCAAGGCGATTTACAATGGGATGGAACATTCCTAGGTAAAGAAATGGATCCTGCAGTATTCTTATATGAAGTTTTAGTCCGATATATCAATGGGGAAGAAGGATATTTCGTTGGGACCGTAACCCTAGTGCGTTAATGTATTTGTAATAAAAAAATTAAGTTTAGTAAACCATTTTAGTTTATCTACTGGTTATAATTATACATGCATAGTTATCTTTAATTTTTAATAAAATATAGAAAGCCGATGCGGAATAATAAACAATATGGTAGGCATGCCAAGGAAATTGTTAAGCCTAAAGCGCAGCGTAATGCCAAATATACTGGGAGTAGGATTGTTAAACACGCTTCTTTCTATGATTTAAAATACTCATCCTATCAAGTTAAAAATCAGGAGTCTAGGGATTGGTTGGGAGGAGATAAGCGCGCATATAAAATAGAGCCCAATCAAAATGCGGT
Source organism: Mesoflavibacter profundi (assembly GCA_964225135.1). Taxonomy (GTDB): domain Bacteria; phylum Bacteroidota; class Bacteroidia; order Chitinophagales; family Saprospiraceae; genus AM-2324. The sequence goes on along the minus strand of CAXQNQ010000267.1, from coordinate 3,045 downwards.
ATCAAGTAGTGGGAGTTCAAACGAATCGATTCTATTTAGAGTTTCAAAGGATAATGCCGTAGGGAATAATGATGGATTGATCAGTGAATCTTTTGTTAGAGGTACTGCACACAAAATTCCTGAAGGAATGGAGCGAGTAGCCCACCAACAAAGACGGAATAATTATGATATAAAAGAGTCTGATCAACGCCTACAAGAATATTTATGGAAGAATATTCGAATGACTGAGGAAGGAAGGACTTTATTGAAGGACCACTCTTTATATGATGTATTAGGATGTAAGTGGGATTTATTCAAGTTGAGAGTTGAAGCTCTATTCGAACCAGGAATGCATTGGGATAACTTTGGGGAATGGTATTTAAAAACTGAACCTACCGAAGAACAAAATTCGTGGCATTTTGAATCAATTACACCCATTTGGGCTTAGAAAAAACCAGAAACATGAAAGTTTCTGGTTTTTTTATTCTGTTAAAAATCAAGGCATAACAAAAATAAAAAATAAGTATAGGTATAAAATATATGTTTAAAATGGTTGTATATAGTATTTAATGTATGTAATAAAAACACATTTAAATATTTAAATTCTTTTAATGATATTTTTTTAATTTTGATTGAAATATCATATTTGCAGTTGACTTTGATGTCATTTGAAAACTAATACCTCAATACTTATGAAAATCAATCCATTCAGTCAAAGGCAATTCTGCCCTTGATGTATAATTTAGCCTAATATTAGGCATTCAAAAACCAGGATAATTTTCCCGAGAAAGACTTTAATTGATATTCAATAAATAAAGGATAAGTCTCTTGTAGACCTATCATTAGATGATCTAAAACTATGAGTAAAGTACCCCCTTTTGTATCCACAATGGATATGACAACTCGTTTGGCATTTTTCAAACTTAGCCATGTTGTATTCTTATGTTTATTCACGTTTACTTTAGGAATAAACCTTAAGGCAACAACAAGTGAAAATCAAATTATTCCAATTAGTTCTTGTGCATTAGTATGTCCCGATGATATAACAGTATATACCACAGGTACCTGTGATCAAACCGTTGTATTTAACACAGCCACTTATGTTGATGCAAACCAATGTGCTGGTTCTATTGGATTAGATACTGGTAGCCTACCTTCTGGAAGTACATTTGAAGTTGGTGAACATGAAGTGACATTTATTTCAACCTCTCCAGCTGGAGTAGAGGCACAATGTACCTTTAATATTCAAGTGTTAGATGATGAGGCACCTATATTAAGTTGTTCTGATCAGACTGTTACTGTTGAAACAGGCCTTGCAGTTGATATTGATCCAACATTATTTACATCTGTTACGGATAACTGTAGTGATGCTGGCGTAATGCTTAATTTTTATGACCCTAATGGTGGATGGATAGATGAATCTAGTGCGGTTAATCGAAGATTAAACAAAGTGCATTTTGAAACCCCCCAGATAGGTTGGATAGTAGGTAACCGGGGAAAGGTACAGAAAACTATCAATGGAGGGAAAGATTGGGTCTTGATTAATGATGCAGGAATTCCAGATAATCATCTTTACGATGTATACTTTCAAAATGAATCTAAAGGTTGGATCGCAGGAAGGCAAAAGACTTTTATCACTTCTCATGATGGGGGTGCGAGTTGGACTTCAGTTCCAATTACTTTTCCAAATAACACGCACCTATGGAAAACTTATTTTGTAGATGAAAATAATGGTTGGTTAGTTGGTTCTAAAAATCAATTCAAGAAAACTATTGATGGAGGTTTAACTTGGATTAATCAAAGTCAGACTGGCATTAATTCCATGAATACGAAAAAGGATGTATACTTTAAATCACCAAACGAGGGTTGGGTTATTGGAGCAAATAATCGTATTTATTATACTTCAAATGGAGGTTCAAATTGGAGCTTACAAACCACTCCAATAGGTGGACATACCTTACATAGACTATCCGTAGTATCTGATGGAAATGGTGGTGAGATCATTTGGGTTGCAGGTAATTATGGTACTTTATTGCAATCTATCGATGGCACCACTTGGACAAATATTTCTAATCCAGTCCCTAGTGATAAAAATATCATGGATGTTTCCTTTTACGATGCCTCAGCAGGTTTTATTGTAGCTCAAGGAGGCCATGTATATCATACAATAGATGGTGGTTTGACTTGGACAGCACCATTTACAGCACCAAGTCATGTTTTTTGAGTTTTTGCTTCTAGTCCAACTGATGTAACTATGGTTGGGGAGCTCGCATTAATAAAATCGTTTACAGAGTATCTTCCTTTGCCTGATTTTGTGGTGGATTGTCAAGATGAGGAAAGTACAATGTCTTTACATATTATGGCTTGCGATGCCAGTGGGAATATCTCTATTTGTAATCCTACATTAGAAATTGATGGGAGTCCAATAGCATGGTGTAAAGATATTACACTTGCATTAGACGCTAATGGTGAAGCTGAACTTACTTATGAAGACGTTGATAATGGTTCAACTGATGCCTGTGGAGCTGTAAATCTAAGTATAGATATTACTTCTTTTGATTGTAGTGATTTGGGCGATCAAACAGTAGTACTTACTGTAGAAGATAATAATGGAAACATATCCCAATGTTCATCACTAGTTACCATCGTTGATGATATCGTCCCAGTTGCTCAATGTAAATCATCCGTTCAGATTACTCAAGATGCTCAGGGAATGGGCTTTGTTAGTGTATCTGATATTAATGATGCCTCTTTTGATAATTGCTCATTTACTATGGCTGTTAGTCCAAGTCAGTTGAGTTGTGAAGATGGAACAACTAGTGCAACAGTCACCTTGACCGTTACAGATGATAGTGGACAATCAGCGACTTGTCCAAGTGAAGTGACCTTGATCGATGTGACAGGACCGATGGTTACCTGTTCACCAATCACCATTCAACTAGATGCAAATGGTCAAGCAAGCATACTACCAGTACACTTGAATCAGATGATTACAGGAACGGATAACTGTTCCATCTTTGGTGATATGGAGATTAGTTTATCCACTCATTCTGGATTATTAGATTG
>CAXQNQ010000266.1:0-9633 GCA_964225135.1 Mesoflavibacter profundi | reverse complement strand
GGCGATGCAGCTCATCCCTTGTTGACTTTTACCTCTCAAGGTGTCAATGCTGCCCTTACAGATGCTAAGGTTTTATCTAAAAAACTAACTATGGTCGATCAATCCTTAGAAAATAGATTACGAGCATTCTATGCCGAAAGAAAAGTTGAGATTAGTCAATTTATTCTACAAGGAGACCAGCTTTTGGAACAATTTAGTAATGCTAAACTTCAAGGAATACCATTGGCATGTTAGACCAATATTTTGACCATAACGCCATCGATTTTAATACCCTAAAAGAATGGGCTTTTAATCAAAGGTGGGCAGAGCAAGAAGCTGGAGTTATCCCACTTACCGCTGCGGATCCTGATTTTAAAGTAGCACCTGAAATTACCCAAGCACTTAACACCTACATTTCAAAAGGCTATTTTTCCTATGGCCCTGCCTTAGGATATGAGTCCTTCAAACAGGCTGTATCAAACTGGTACCGGTTAAATCATAGAGGATCATTTGAATCCGAAGATGTTGTCGGATTTAACTCCGCTGCAGAAGCTTTAGATCAAGTAGCTGCAGTAATTTTTGAACAAGGAGGAGAAGCACTTATTCCAGATCCAGTTGACTTTTTATTTCAAACCAGTATTGAACGGAACGGAGGCTCTGTTCAAACGTTTGGATTTGAATTGGATAGCGGTCGTTTGGATTGGAGTATGATAGAGGGAAAAGCTACTCAAAATACAAAGGCTATATACATTTGTAATCCTAATAATCCGGCTGGAACTGCTATTCATTCAGATGATCTTGCTCTTTTAGTTGAACTATGCCGTTCAAAAGGATGGTATCTGGTTTCAGATGAAATTTGGTTAGATATTTGGTATGATAACACTCCATTGGAGAGCTTAGCTCCTTATTGTGATCGAGTTTCAGATCGCTTCATTATTATTTCTGGTTTATCCAAAAACTTTGGTTTAGCTGGCTTGCGAATTGGCTATACCTTGTGTAAGCATAAAAGCATCAATCAAGCTATCATAAAAAATAGTGGACATAATGAAACCATTGGTGGATTGTCCACCTTGTCTCAGATAGCTGCCACAACAGCATTTAATCAATGTGGGTATTGGCTAGAACTTTTCAGGAAACACCTAGAAGCTCAACGAGATTATTTAATTCAACGTATGGATCAAATGCCGGGGTTTTCAATACGAAGACCTGTAGGAACTTACCTGGCATTTATTCAGTTACCTCCATTAATAGATGAGTCTAAAGAATGTGCAGACATTAAGGCTAAGGCTAAAGTTGCTCTTGTTCCCGGCAGTCCTAGGTGGTTTGGACCAGCTGCGGCAGGTCATTTGAGATTATGTTTTGCAACTTCAAAAGAGACATTAAAAGAAGCTTTGGATAGATTAGCATTATATGCAGAGCAAACGTTTAAATAGGTTCTACTTGGTGCTTAACCCCTACCTTTTTAATTGACAAATAATGATGAAATAAATAGTATGAAGATATTTCAGGTAGACGCCTTTTCAACTAGGCTTTATGGAGGGAATCCTGCTGCTGTAGTTCCTTTAAAGGAATGGTTAGATGATGAAACCATGCAAAATATTGCTGCGGAGAATAATCTGTCAGAAACAGCCTTCTTTGTTCAACAAAATGAAGATACTTATGGCTTAAGGTGGTTCACTCCGGAGACAGAGGTTGATTTATGCGGGCATGCTACATTGGCTTCAGCTCATGTACTTTATGTGCATATGGATTATGAGCATGATTTTGTGCATTTCAATACGAAGTCTGGTATGTTATCGGTTGAAAAAGTAGATGGAAAATATAAGATGAATTTTCCTGCAGATGAAATTGAGGAAGTTGAAGTTTCTCCTGCTTTAGAAGTTTGTTTTGATCGAGTTCCTCTACGGGTGTTCAAGGGAAGATCAGATTACCTCTTTGTATTCGATAATGAGGACAATGTCAAATATATCAGACCACAATTGTTGGCTATAGAGCGTCTGACCGATGCTAGAGGAGTTATCATTACGTCACCTAGTCGCGAACTTGATTTTGTGAGCCGATTTTTTGCTCCACAATGTGGTGTTAATGAAGATCCAGTTACTGGTTCATCTTTCACAACACTAGCACCTTTTTGGGCTAAAGAGCTTGGAAAACGCTCCTTTATTGCTAAGCAAATATCCAAACGCGGTGGATATGTAGAGTGTGGTATTTCCAACAATCGAGTGGAGATTAAAGGAGATGCAAAAACCTATATGATTGGGGAGATTCAGGAAATGTCTATGTAGCTTGATCTAAGGCAAATCTTTTGGAGAGCGATAAGGTTTAAAAGGAATCTGGAGTAAAGTTGGAATATTTTGATGCTCTTTTTCATCCATGTACGTGTCTAATCCATACTTTAAATCTTTATTGTCATACACAACATAGGTTCCAAATAGCCTATCCCAGAAAGAAAAAATATTACCTAGATTTTGATCGGATAAAGGTTGCTTGTAGTGATGGTGTACTCGGTGCATGTGAGGTGTCACAAATACTATCTTTAAGACATTATCCAACCAGATAGGTAAGTTGATATTAGAGTGATTGAATTGGGAAAGGATTACACTTAAGGATTGATATACCATTATCATCCATAGACTTGCCCCACTAATTAAAACGGCTAAACAGGTAAAAATAAACCTAAGTACACTCTCTCCTGGATGGTGTCTATTCGCTGTACTAACATCTACATGTTGATCGGTATGATGTACAATATGGAACATCCACAAAGGCTTTACGCGGTGCTCTAAGAAATGTATAAGCCAAGCACCTATAAGATCTAGTAATAATACGGCCACGATACCCTTTACCCAAATAGGTGCAGAGAACAAATAAATAACACCAAATGAAGAGGCGGTTACCCAATCGCTTAATTGAAGCAGAAGGAAAGCCATGCCTATATTCACCAGGATGGTCGTTCCAGTAAAAAATAGGTTGAGCAATACATGCCTACCTTTCCTATAACTCCAACCAAAGAAGGGTGCGAAGTTTTCTATCAGTAAAAACAATGTTAGGCCTCCAAATAGGATAATTGACCTATGAGAGGAAGGTATTTCGGTAAAGTATTGTATAATGCTTTCCATGATTAAAATCACTTGTAGATAAACCCAAAATAAATAATTTCTTTAATTAGAATAGTTCGCTTTGACATGCGAGACTAAAAATGACAGAATACCGATTCTTTTCCTTATCCATTTTAAATGCGTTTATCTTATCGTATTAAAAGTTGAAACCCTTTAGTTTTACTTCTAAACATTGGTTAATGTATAAATAAGGATTATTTTAAAGGAAATATATTATGTCCATGGAAACCAATATAAAACCAATACATCCCGATTTCTCTCCATTAGACAAAGCCGAAAAAAAAATTCTTAGAAGTTCTATTTTTAGGCACCTTGATGGTATTGCTATAGCTCCAACTGCTTTTGCTTTAAGCAAAAGAGGGGTCCTTCAGTATTTATTAGACAATAAATCGGTAAGTCTGAATCAGATTAGTCAAGCATTTAATGCTAATGAAGGATATTTGAATGTAGCACTTCGACTTTTATGCTCCCAAGGTTGGTTAATCCAAGAAGTTGATAATACTACTAATGCTGTCGTTTTTAGCACAAACAATCATTCTGCTACAGCTTTTTCTATGAGTCATTTATATGAAGATGTAAGCAAATTAATGGAATATTCTCAGCATTTTGTTAACCGCAAATTTGAGCTAGAACCGTTTCAATATTTAAACTCAATATTTGAAAAATTTTATCAAGATTATGGTATTGATTGGTCCGATAGAGCAGATGAAAAAATAATTCAAGAACAAGTTTTTAAACACATCGAAGGTGCTTTGGTAGGCCCTTCAATAGTAGCATTAGGTATGGGTGGGATGTTCCATAAGTATTTTATGGAGGTCAGCTTTAAGTCAGAAGAATACCATAGAGATGCTGAAAGCTTTACTAAGATCTTAGACTTTTTTGCACATTTAGGTTGGTTTCAAGTTAAACAGGGAACCTATACGTTTACTTCCAAAGGGTTATTTTTTGCTAAAAGAGCCTCCGCATACGGTGTTACTGTTTCTTATATCCCGACCTTTGCAAAGGTTGAAGAATTGATTTTTGGAGATCCAGGAATCTTTTGGAGGCAAGCAGAAGGTAGTGATGAGGTTCATGTTGATCGCAAAATGAATGTATGGGGTTCGGGTGGAGCACATTCTACTTATTTTAAGAAGGTTGATGAGATAATCGTTGAATTATTTAATAGACCAATCGAGGAACAACCAAAGGGTATTGTAGATATGGGCTGCGGCAATGGTGCTTTTTTGGAACATCTTTTTAGTGTTATTGAGCAAAGAACCCTTAGAGGGCAATTGTTAGATGAACATCCTCTTTTCTTAGTTGGTGCTGATTATAATAGAGCAGCTCTGAGTGTAACGAGATCTAATTTGATACAGGCAGATGTTTGGGCCAAAGTAATTTGGGGCGATATCGGTAGACCTGACCTGCTAGCTCAAGATTTGGAAGAAAATTATGGAATGGATCTAAAAGATCTTCTTAATATCAGGACTTTTCTAGATCATAATCGGATTTGGGAAGATCCAAAATCAGTAGATGAACATAGATTAAGTTCCTCGACTGGTGCCTTTGCTTTTAGAGGGAGAAGAATAAGTCCAAATGAAGCAGAGGAAGGCTTATTGAATCACTTTAAAAAATGGGCACCTTATGTTAAGCGGTTTGGATTATTACTAATTGAATTACATACTGTTTCTCCTGAGTTAGTTGCTAAAAATATAGGTAATACTGCTGTATCAGCTTATGATGCCACACATGGATTTTCTGATCAGTATATAGTAGAGTTAGATGTTTTTCGTAAAATTGCGGCAGAAGCTGGGCTTTATCCAGTCGAAAAATTGAATTGCCAGTTCCCCGACTCGTCATTAGCAACAGTAAGTATTCAGTTGCTTCGGGAACAAAAAGATTGAAAACATGCTCCTAGAATTGAATCCGTATAATTTAAATCCTAATCTTTTGGATGATGTGGTGAGTTGTTTGAGAAAAGGAGGCGTTGTGGCAATGCCCACCGATACCGTATATGGCTTTGCCTGTGACCTCAAAAACAAAAAAGCGCTAGAAAAAATGGCTAGACTTAAGGGCATTAAGCTCAATAAGGCGAGGTTCTCTATGATTTGTTCCGATATGAGTCAATTATCAGAATATACCAAGCCTTTTGGACGCTCTACTTTTAAAGTCCTTAACAAAGTTTTACCTGGTCCTTTTACCTTTATCCTTGAAGCTACCAATCAAGTACCGAAACTCTTTGGATCTAATCGTAAGCATATTGGTATTCGTATTCCAGATAATAATATTGCAATAGCCTTAGTTCAGCACTTGGGAAATCCCTTAGCTATTACCTCCATTCATGATGAAGATGAGATATTGGAATATACGACTGATCCCTATCAAATTTATGAACGCTTCGAATCTGAAGTGGATATGGTTATTGATGGTGGCTATGGCCAACAAACAGCATCTACCATTGTAGAAGTCCAAAATGATGAGCTGGAAATAGTAAGACAAGGAATTGGTGAATTATAAGAATATTTGGTTTTAATTGATTATTTTTCAGGTACTTACCTAATAGATAATACCTAATATCATGACCAAGCTCTACACCAGTTTATTGCTAAGCTTCCTTTGCTTAAGCCTTCAAGCACAACATCAAATTATTAATCCAACTATTGACCCACAGGTCAAAATAGATTCTGCAGAAGTTTCTGTTGAGAAATACCTTGAAGCCTTCGATGGTAAACTCCATGCAGAAAGTCCGGAAGTATTAGAATTAATTAATGCTAATGGTAAGATTTGGATGTATTATGAAGTCCCTTTACCGAAGAAAAGTAAAAAAGTAGTTCGTCCTGCTATTCCATACAATACTGCGGAAAATTGGCAAAACACCGCTTATTTGCCTCCTCCAGTATCTACTAGTATTACCGGTTTGAATTTTGATACCGAAGCGGCGCAGTCCGGCTTTTATCACATACCTCCAGATGTCCATGGGGCGGCTGGAACGAATGATATCGGATATGTAGTGAATACTTCCATTGACTTTTTTACAAAAGCTGGAGTATCACGTGCAGGATTTCCACAATCCCTAGCTAGTTTTTTTACTTCATTAAGCCCTCAGACTACAACTTTTGACCCTAAGATTCTTTGGGACCAATATGAAAATAGGTGGGTAGTAGTGACCTTAGAAAAAGGAACTTCACCCTCTAATTTTTCTAAAATATTCCTAGCCGTATCTGCTACTTCAGATCCAACAGGTACCTGGTATTTTCAAGCAGTAGATGCTCAACAGAGTATAGGAGGCAATGATTGTTGGTTTGATTATCCCGGATTTGCAATAGATGAGGAAGCTATCTATGTCACTGGAAATTATTTTCAACACAGTGGAACATCTTGTAGTTCTTCTCAAGTACTCATTGTAGATAAAGGTACCTCTGGTGGATTTTATGCAGGAGTGGTTTTAGCTAATGATGACCCTGCTGCAAGTGGCGGTGCTTTTACCTTTTATGATCCAACCGATATAGTTGGTAATGGATTTGATATGACTATGCAACCAGCGCATGGTTTTGGGACTATGCCTGCCGCATTAGGAACTTATTTGGTCAGTTATTCTGGCCTAAATTCAGGTGGAACGGAATTAGTTCAAATAATATCCATATCGAATCCATTGAGTTCCCCAAGTTTTAGTCATTTCTATGAAACTTTAGCCGATATAGAAGACATTTCAGTTTCTATTACAGATATTCCTCAATCCGGAAGTGCTAATTTAATTGAAGGTAATGATAGACGTTCTTTAAATGCTCAATGGAAAAATGATGCCTTGTGGGTTTGTTTCAATATACTGCCAGCTTCAGGTGCTAATGCAGGGGATGTAACCAGTTATTATGTTAAACTTAATGCAACTGGTCCTTTTTCATCAAATGTCACTCCAGTTATATTTGGTGAGGTTGGTGGTGAAGATATAGGTACTAATGTCGAAACTTGGAATCCTGCTATTTGTATAGGAAATAATGATAATGCTGCTATTGTTTTTTCGGCTTGTAATGCCAATATGTTTGCCTCCTCATATGTAGCTACTATTGATGCCACAACAGGCACAGTGAGTGGTAGTAATTTGTTGGAGACAGGTACGGATGATTATTATCGAACCTTTGGGGGATCTTCTAATAGATGGGGAGATTATGCGGCCATTGTAATAGACCCTGTGGATGGAGATGCCTGGGCCTTTTCTCAAACTGCCATTTCAAATGGAACAGCTTCAGGTGGAGAAGATGGTCGTTGGGGCGTGTTTATTGAAGAATTTACTAATCTAGCCTTGCCTGTGGAATGGTTGAGTTTTGAAGCAAAACAAGTCAATGGAATAGCTCAATTAGTTTGGGAAACGGCTAGTGAATATGATTGTGAGGCCTTCGAAGTTCAAGTGTTAGATAATAACGAATGGCTGTCAGTGGATAGAATATCTTGCCTTAATCAAACTCAAAGAGCAACCTATGAGGTCGATGTTCCATTACCCAAACCAGGAAATTATATGTTCAGAATTAAACAGCTGGATTATAATGGAGATTATAGCTATTCTGCAATGAAATCGGTCACTTGGACTAGTGATGAAGCTACTTTACAGAGTACTATCTATCCTAATCCAGTTCGCGATATTTTGTCTATAGATTTTGATATTCAAAAGCCACAAAATATTACTTTTGACCTAGTTAGTATTTCTGGTCAACAGATGTGGACTAGTCAATCTTATTATTTGAAAGGTCAGGTAACAGAAGAAGTATCCATGTTAGAATTCCCAGCTGGTATTTATGTACTTCGATTGGAATCTGAGGATCAAACTACGCTGTACCGAATTATAAAATCTAATTAGAATGAATTGCCCCCGTTGTCAAACCCCTTTAAATCATCAAGTTCATCAAGAAATTAATCAACAACTCGAATACCTAGATTGTCCAAGTTGTAAAGGGATGTGGATGTCTAAAACGACTTTAAATGCTTTAGAGAAAATTCATGAGGCGGTCGTTTTTGAAATGCCCCACATCAATAAGAATGTGGATCAGTTAATTGGTTTGAATTGCCCAAGCTGTGCGCCAAGTATACTAATGAAAAAGGCCGAACATCCAAGAGACAAACGCGTCATTATGGATTATTGCGAATCCTGTGAAGGTATCTGGTTAGATCAAGGTGAATTAGAAGCTATTCAAAAAGAAGGCGTGTTGGATTCAATAGCTAAGTTTCTGGGTTTGTATTAATGCAGTTGGTACAAAATGCCCATCTACCCTAAAGCCTATTTGACTATCTAAGGAGGAGGGAATGCAGAAACTTGATGAAAAGAAATGTATTTTTGCATCCTAATGATTGAGCTATGAGGACTTTTGATGAACTAAATCTTGGAAAATCACTTTGGAACGCTATCGAGGAGGCTGGATTTCAACATCCAACACCTATCCAGACAGAAGCCTTTTCCAAAATCAGATCAGGACAAGATATAGTCGGTATTGCACAAACAGGTACTGGTAAGACTCTTGCTTACTTAATGCCACTTCTTCGGGATTTTGTCTTTTCTAAAGACAATTATGCTAAAATCCTTATCCTGGTACCTACACGTGAATTGGTGATTCAAGTGGTAGAGGAAGCTAATGTGCTGGCTAAATACCTTACTGTAAGAGTAAAGGGCGTATATGGAGGAGCAAATATCAATACTCAAAAATTGGACCTTTTAGAAGGTGTAGATATAGTGGTAGGTACTCCTGGTAGAGTTATGGATCTTGGGTTAGATGGGGTTATCAAAATGAATATGATCAAAAAGTTGGTCATTGATGAAGTAGATGAGATGCTCAATCTTGGATTTAGAACCCAATTGAAGAATTTAATTGACCTACTTCCTGAAAAACGCCAAAACTTAATGTTCTCAGCTACTTTGACGGAAGAGGTGGAATCTATGATTCATGATTTTTTTGTCAATCCACTTAAAATTGAGGTGGCCATTCATGGTACGCCCTTGGATCAAATTCAACAATTGGCCTATCATGTTCCTAATTACTACACGAAAACCAATCTGTTGTTACACCTTCTAAAAGAGCAAGAATTATCCAAGGTATTGGTGTTTGTGTCTTCCAAGAAAATGGCTGATCGTTTATTTGAAAAACTACAAGCAGAACTTGGATCAGATGTAGGCGTAATTCATTCTAATAAATCGCAGAATTATCGATTCCGAATGGTCAATGAATTTGCTGAGGGTAAGTTTAGGGTACTGATTGCAACTGATATTATAGCTAGAGGATTAGATATTCAAGAGGTGACTCATGTGATTAATTTTGATTGTCCAGAAACTACCTCTGATTATATGCATAGGATTGGCCGTACTGGTCGAGCTGACCAAGAAGGTACTTCCATATCCTTTTTTAGACCACAAGAGGCGGAATTTGTAGAGGCTTTAACTGCTTTGATGAAAAAACCGTTGGATTTCATTGATTTTCCGGTAGAAGTTGATCTCATCGAAGCCTTAATAGAGGAGGAGAAGGAGGTTTATCAAATGAAAAACTACCTGCCTAAGCATTCCTTAAAAGGTTCT
>CAXQNQ010000265.1:0-13148 GCA_964225135.1 Mesoflavibacter profundi | reverse complement strand
CTATTTATTAGTAAGCCAAAGGTTAAAATGGCAATTCCTATTCGTTCACCGCGCGAATAAGTCCAAAAAGGGTTTATTTTGTGGTAGTTTTTCATAATTAAAAAATACACCGTTCCACTATTATACTGTGAGAGTTAAATAATACCCGATGTCAAATTTTAAATTCTTATTAATTACCCTTGCTTTTATTGGTTTAACTTCTTGTAACACCAGAATTGCTGAATTATGGCCTTGGCCACAGGAAGAAGTTATAGAACCCTATGAGCAAGTTGAATTAAGTACTATAGAGATTACAGACTATAGTTTAGGTTCTGATGCTGATATTGAATTAGAGGCCTATCAAGCGGCAGCAGATAGAAACTTTGATTTAATTCACACCTATTTAGATTTATCTTTTGATTGGGAGGCAGAACGTGTGATTGGTACAGCGCAACTCACGTTGAGTCCACATTTTTATCCTAGTCAAACTCTTTTATTAGATGCTATTAATTTCAAAGTATTGAATGTTAGGGATTTAAAGACAGGTATGTCATTGGATTTTGACTATTTGCAACAAAAAGATTTGAAGATATTTTTAAATAATGAAGTAACGCGGGCTGATACTATTATAGTGGAAATAGATTATTATGCTTTTCCCTCTCAAACAGGTGGAAGCGATGCTATTACTTCAGATAAAGGCTTGTTTTTTATCAACTCGTCAGGAGAGGAAGATAAACCACAACAAATTTGGACCCAAGGAGAAACCGAAAACAATAGTAAGTGGTTTCCAACCTTAGACAAACCCAATAGTAGAACAAGCCAAGAAATAAAACTCACTGTACAAGATAGATTTGTTACCCTTTCTAATGGTTTGCTTGTAGACAGTAAGGATAATGGAAACGGCACTCGAACAGATCATTGGTATCAAAAACAATCCCACGCACCATATTTATTCGCTGTAGTAGTGGGTGAATTTGAAAAAGTTCAAGACCAATGGAGGGATATTGATGTAGATTATTATGTTGAGCCGGAGTTTAAGGATTATGCACGGGCTATTTTTCCGTATACCGTTGAAATGTTAGACTTTTTCTCTGAAAAACTTGGGGTAGACTATCCCTGGGATAAATATGCCCAGGTAGTTGTACGAGATTACGTTTCCGGAGCCATGGAAAACACCTCTGCAGTCATCTTTGGTGAATTTATGTATGGAACGGACAGGGATTTAATAGATGTGGATGTTAATGAGAAGATCGTTGCACACGAAATGATGCACCACTGGTTTGGTGATTTGGTCACCTGTGAAAGTTGGGCTAACCTTACTTTGAATGAAGGTTTTGCAAACTACTCGGAGTATTTATGGTTAGAACACAAGCACGGTAAAGGCATTGCTGATTTTCACAAAATGAACGAAAAAGAGGGCTATTTTTCTTCTTTAAGCTATAATATGCACCCCCTAATCCATTATGGGTATAATGACAAAGAAGATATGTTCGATGCCCATAGTTATAATAAAGGAGGACTTGTACTGCATATGTTGAGGTATTTAGTAGGTGACGAAGCGTTTTTTGCTTCATGTAAGAAGTATTTAGAAGACAACGCTTATACTGAAGTGGAAATTGATGAATTACGTTTAGCTTTTGAAGAGGTTACTGGCCTTGATTTGAATTGGTTTTTTAATCAATGGTTTTTATCATCAGGGCAGCCTACACTTAATGTTGAAAAATCATACGATAGCGCGAAAAAGACCATGTCAATTGGCATCAGGCAGGTTCATTCTAATGAAAAAATGCCTGCTATTTTTCAATTACCAATGGAGATTGATTTTTATTTTAATGATGGCTCTAAGCAACGCGAAAAAGTGTTTGTTAATAGCCTAAATAGTGAGTTTGTTTTCAGTTTACCAGAAGATCCAGTATTAACAGTAATAGATCCAGAAAACACATTATTGGCCATTATTCAATACAATCAATCTCAAGCTGAATATTTTAAACAACTTGAATTATCAGAATCATTTGAACACAGATTAGAAGCAGTACGATTTTTAATGGCAGACGGTAATCTACCAGCTCGAGCTGTGAAATTAGCTTTAAAAGACGACGTTTGGGTGATTAGAAGGGTGGCATTGAGCCAACTAAATAACCCACTCCAAATAAAGAATGTAGTCGACATGGCTATGAATGACCCACATTCTGAGGTACGTGCCGCAGCGATAAATACATTAATACGATTGGGGGATGATAAGCACGAAGCTTTGGCAAAGCATGTAATTGAGGAGGAAAAAGCTTATAATGTTATTTCATCTGCCATAGAGTATTTGGTGTTTACTGGTAGTCCTAAAGCGGCTGAAATAGCTTCTGGTTTAGAATCAAGTAATAGTCCAGATATATTACTCTCGGTAGGGAAAATTTATGAACAATCTGGTCAGTTAGACAAGTTGGTGTTTTATGAATCTGCTATTGATCGATTTAAATCTTATGAATTAGTTGATTTTTTACAGATCTATTCTAGTTTGTTAGCTGTTGGTTCAAATGAACAAGTTGATAAGGGCGCAGAAATTCTTTTAACATACTCCAAATCTGCTTCCACAGATTTTCTAAAGAAAATAGCCGCTACATATGCATTAAATAATTTGTATTTCAACCTGATGGATAGTGATAAAAACAAAGCTCAGAGCAATAAATCAGCAACAAAACAAGCTAATCACTTAAGAGAAGATGCATTAAAGATTCTGGATATAGAAACAGATCCAGTTTTATTAGAATATTACTATCAATTCCCAATTTTCACTAAGTAAGAATTAGCATATGTCAGCATACCATAAATTAATTGATAATCTAGACGGGTTTATTCGGAAGTATTACCTAAATAAGCTGATTAAGGGCGGTCTGTTTTTTGCTGCCGCTGTGATACCTGTTTATTTATTGGTTAGTTTGTTAGAGTATAATTTTTATTTCGACAGCCCTGTTCGATATGTGTTATTGCTGAGTTTATTGGTGTTTGCTTGTTTTGGTTTAATTAATTGGATCGTTATTCCATTATTGAAGTATTTTCAATTAGGTAAGAGATTATCACACGAGCAAGCAGCTATAATTATTGGAGACCACTTTCAAGATGTTAGCGATAAACTTTTGAATATCTTACAATTAAAAGAACAGGCCTCTTCTAGTTCAGGGAGCGACCTTTTACTTGCTAGTATAGAACAGAAGTCTAATGAAATTAAGTTGATATCTTTTCCCAAGGCAATTGACTTAAATAGGAATAGAAAGTACTTAAAGTGGGCTTTACCGCCACTGTTTTTACTGATTACTTTACTTTTTATTGAGCCGGCTTTAATTGCAGATTCTACTAATCGCTTAGTTAATCCTGGGAAGGTTTTTGAGAAACCCCAGCCATTTAAGTTTCTATTATTAAACGAGACCCTAGAAGTGGTTCAGTTTGAAGATTATCTGTTGGAAATTCAAGTGCTTGGTTCTATTCTTCCTGCAGAGGTGTTTTTGTTTATGGATGGGCACGAGTATACCATGGAAAGAATAAGCAATGATAAGTTTGCTTACACACTCCGAAACGTTCAAAAAGATAAGACAATCCAATTTAAAAGCGCTGAAGTAGAGTCTAATTTATATGATTTAGCTGTTCTAATGCGGCCAAGTGTAGATGACTTCAATGTTCAGTTGGATTACCCGGCATATACACAGCGTAAACCAGAAGCTCTTCAGGCGGTTGGAGATTTGTTTGTTCCTGCTGGAACAGCGATTACTTGGGAAATAGACGTTAAAAACAGCGACGAAGTATTTTTTAGTTTTGGTGATGGTTTGCCCACTGCAGCAGAGCGAAAATCAACAGCTTATTTCTTACACAAAGAGAGGCCTAAAAAATCTGCAGACTATAAGATTCACCTGTATAATGCAGCCTATGGTTTAAAAGACTCTTTAGTTTATTCCATTAATGTGATTCCTGACTTATATCCAGAAATAGAATTAGAAGTTTTTACAGATTCGACTGATTCTAGACAACAATTTTTTGTGGGCTCAGGATCTGATGATTATGGAATTTCTAAACTAGAGTTTGTTTATCAAATACTGGATAAGGCTGGAGAAGAGAGATTTTCTAACCGAGAGTTGATAGTTGGTAAGAGTGGTAGGGCCCTTTCTTATGACTATAGCTGGAACATTAGAAACCTAGAACTACTACCGGGAGATCAGGTGGTATATTATTTTGAAATATGGGACAACGATAGGGTTAATGGTTCGAAAGCTGCTAGAACTACAAACATGGTATTTAAGACACCAACCCTGAAGGAACTTGAAGAGCAGACAGACGAAGGAGAAGAGTTAATTAAAGACAAGCTAGAGCAGGCAATAAAGGATAGTAAACGGGTTAAAGAGCAAGCCAAGAAGCTTAGAGAAGACCTCCTTCAGAAGAAAGAGGCAGACTGGCAAGACAAAAAGGAGCTAGAAAAGTTGTTAGAAGAACAAAAAAACATTCAGCAACAAATAGAGGATGCGAAAGATGCTTTTGATGAAAATTTAGACAAACAAGAAGACTATAACGAACCAAGCGAGGATATTCAGGAGAAACAAGAACAACTAGAGGATATGTTTGAGGAGCTCTTGGACGAGGACATGCAAAAACTCATGGAAGATATTCAAGAGTTGATGGAGCAACTAGATAAAGATATGGCCCTAGAGAAGCTTGAAGAGTTTGAGAATAACGATGAGAACCAAGAAATGGAAATGGAGCGCCTTTTAGAGCTTTTTAAACAGCTAGAATTAGAGTATGAGGTGGAGAAGGCCATTGACAAATTAGAAGAGCTAGCCGAGCAAGAAGAGGCCCTTTCTAAAAAGAGTGCTGAGGAAACGATGTCTAATGAAGAATTACAAGCGGAACAAGAGGCCATTCAGGAGGCTTTTGAAGAATTAGAAAAAGAACTAGAAAACATTCAAAAGCAAAATGAAGAACTAGAAAAACCAATGGATATGGATGATTTGTCTGAAGACAACGAGGCCATAAAAGACGATATGCAAAAAAGTCAACAGGATTTGAGCCAACAAAAGAATGATGCAGCTTCCAAAAAACAGAAACAAGCTGCTGATAAAATGAAAGAAAAAGCTCAGTCTATGTCTATGAGTATGCAATCTCAGCAAATGTCGCAAATGTCAGAAGACATGAATGCATTACGCCAGCTGCTTGAGAATATTGTTGGACTCTCCTTCCAACAAGAAGATATTATGGACTTGTTTCAAGAAACTACTATTAACACTCCAAAGTATGTGGAATTAGTTCAAGATCAATTTAAACTGGAGAATGATTTTCAAATGATAGAAGATAGCTTGTTTTCATTGAGTAAGCGTTTGTTCCAGATAGAGACTTTTATTGTGGAAAAAATAGGATTAATCAACACCAACATAGAGGGTTCAATTGATTTGTTGGAAGAAAGAAAGGTGTCAGAAGCTTCAGTTAGTCAGCAGACTGTGATGAAAAACCTAAATGACTTGGCGGTTATGTTGAGTGAGGTTATGAATCAGATGCAAAAAGACATGAGTTCAATGATGCCTGGTGCTCAAATGTGTGATAACCCAGGTGGACAAGGCCCTAAGCCTTCTGATAAAATTTCAGAGGGTCAGGAGGGGTTAAATAAAGAGATGAAACAAGGTCAGGGCAAACAAGGAAAAGGGGAGTCCCTGAACGCTAAAGACTTTGCAGAGATGGCTGCACGGCAAGCGGCCCTAAGGAAGGCGCTGGAAGCCAAGCGTAAAAAGCTTGCAGAACAAGGGAAGCCTAGTCCTGAATTACAGGAAATCATTGACCAAATGAATGAACAGGAGAAACAGCTGGTTAATAAGCAACTCACTAACCAAATGATGAAAAGGCAACAAGAAATCCTAAACAGGCTACTAGAGCATGAAAAAGCGGAACGCGAGCAAGAATTTGACGAACAAAGAAAGTCACAAACTGCACAACAAATAGAGAAGCGAGTTCCACCCGCACTAGAAGAATATTTAAAAGCAAGGGAAAACTCCTTGAATTTATATAAATCTAGTGCGCCAAACCTAAAGCCGTTTTATAGAAATTTAACAGATGAATACGTTAAGGAAAAAGGGGCCCCTTTAAAAGAGTAATTACATGAATTGACTTGACAAAGTCCCAAAAAATTTACAAATTGCAAGAGTCTTATGTCTACTTAATTTCTTTAATCTGGTCTACATGTCATTAGAAGGCTCAAAGTCTCCTTTGAATATGGGTAGTGTGGGTAATTTTCAGTTAGAGTCTACTCAAGATTCTTTCTCCTCCATAGAAAATGATCTTAAAGATCTAATAAAGCCCTATAATTTAAATCAAGAAAAGTTTGGAGAGATTCTTATATCACTAACCGAGGCAATTACTAATGCGGTTCGCCATGGTAATAAATATGACGCTTCTAAGTTGGTAGATGTTGAGTTTGTAGGAAATGCCAATAGGCTTTACTTCAAAATTAGTGATGAAGGAGCTGGGTTTGATGTTGAAGATATTCCAGATCCAACCCAGGAAGAAAACCTTTTGTCTTGTGGAGGTAGGGGTGTATATATTATGAGGGCACTAGCTGACGGCTGTAGCTTCAAGAACAACGGCAGCACTGTTGAGTTAGAGTTTGATATTGACTCCATTTAATTTTTTCTCTTTTGGAATTTCCTAGTATTTCTAATGGTTTTGATCAAGAAAAAATAATCTTTGATCTAGCAGATGTTGATTTTGATATTGAGCAATTGTTAATACACAGGGATTGGCTGACCCAAGTTGCCACCACAGAAAACTGTGATATTCTTTCATTGTCCTATATTTTTTGTTCAGACCAATACTTACACCGGATTAATGTGGAATACCTAGACCACGATACTCTTACTGATATTATTACTTTTGAGCTGGGAAACCCTCAAGATGAAAACATAGAAGGGGAGATCTATATAAGTATCGATCGAGTTTTAGACAATGCTAATCAGATGGCTGTTGATTTTATGTTAGAATTGTCTCGTGTGTTGGTACATGGTTTGCTGCATCTTATAGGGTATCCAGACAAGACCCCTGAAGAGAAGGAAACAATGAGAGGTAAAGAAGACCATTATTTAGCCCTTTTAGGCAGAATGTCCTAGCCATTTCATATTTTTGAGTTTTGATGGAATAACTCTGTATGTCCGGAATAAAATATTATTCTCCGTTTCCTATTGTTGGTTTGGGTTTAGACGTTTCAAGCATGGTTTATGCGGTTGAAGGTTTTGGTGTTGAAGTTTTGCTAAATAAAAGGAAAGCTGGGCCCAGGTGCAGTATCGAAATTGGATTAAAAAACACGGAGGATTATGCTGTAGAGTTATCCTTGTTGAATAAACTAGTTGATCGGTTTGTGGATAAAGGGACAAATAAGTGGGCTTTTGATATTAAAACAAATTTATTGTTTAAATATTTGAGTTTTATGGATGTGTTTCCTTCTATCGTTGCCGGTGTTTCCGTAGCGTGTAATGATGCTGTTGGTAAACCCTTTGAGCGTAGGGAAATCTTTAACATTGTTAAGTCTACATTTAATTATGATGGTGATATAGTTTTCTGGAATAAACTAGCTTGCTGTTTAATAGGCGGGTTAGTGTTGGGTAATCAGGCCCAGTCAATTACAGACTATAGAAGAATATCAATGCCTTATGGCTTTTGCTCCATCGGTCTTTATTTTAAGGACTTGGTAGACAAAAATGTTGTTGGTGTTAATTTTACCGAACAGACTGTTGTTGATGCACTTAATTTATGCTTTAGTTTAGATCGTTCAGATTTTTCCGGGTTTGAACAAATTTGTTCGAATAGTCTAAAAACCACTAATGTATTAAGCGAAGCGGAGCAACTATTTGTTGATAGTGTTGTAGATAAAGGAGGAGGTTATTTTTTACGACCATCTAATCAATCGCAAAGGGCCTTAGTCGCTATTGTTATTAATGATTTCATTGGAACAGAGGTTTTGGCAGAATTTGACAAAAAAACTAAAGAAAACACCTCCAACAGTGGATATAAAGCGGTAGTTTTAAAACACAACCTAGAAGGTGTTTATAGGTTGTAATAATTATTTTTTTGATTTGTGTTCCACGGGGAACATTATCAAACTCTCAAATATGAAACAAATCTCCGTTGTGGTAATTGGTTTGTTGTTATGTGTGGTTTCATTTGCACAAAGAGAAACAAACACGAATGACAATAGATTTAGGCAAATGTATGATGTTTTGCCTACACCAAACGCATATCGCACTGCGTCTGGAGCTCCGGGGCACGATTATTGGCAGCAAAAAGCCGACTATAAGATAAAAGTTAGGTTAGATGACGCCACACAAAGGATTTATGGTGAAGAAACGGTAACCTATACAAACAACTCTCCAGATGTTTTAGACTATCTCTGGGTGCAATTAGATCAAAACATGCGTGCTAAGGATAGTGATACCTATAAAATTCAATCCAGTTCTATTTCGGAGCGTTCATCTGCGGATCAAATCCAAAGGATGATGGGGCCAGAGTTTGATGGTGGTTTTAAGCTTGACTATGTAAACGATTCAAAGGGAAAACCTATGAATTATACTATCAACAAAACTATGTTGCGCCTGGATTTGAATGCTCCATTAAAGCCAGGAGAGAAGGTGAGTTTTTCCATTAAATGGTGGTATAATATTAACGATAGAATGGCTATTGGTGGGCGTTCTGGTTATGAATATTTCGTCGAAGATGATAATTACTTATATACAATTGCGCAATTCTTTCCTAGAATGGCTACTTATACAGACAATGAAGGCTGGCAAAACAAGCAATTTTTAGGTAGAGGGGAGTTTGCACTTGTGTTTGGTGATTACGATGTAGAGATTACTGTTCCTGAAGATCATTACGTTGCTGCTACGGGCGAATTACAGAACATGACCGACGTATTGACAGGACAAGAGAGAAAACGCTATGAAGAGGCTAAAAATGCGTTTGAAGAGCCTGTTATTATTGTGACTGAAGAGGAGGCGCGTAAAAACGAGCAGGAAAAGGCTTCAAAAGAGAAAACCTGGAAGTTTAGTGCGAATAATGTACGTGATTTTGCCTTTGCCTCATCCCGTAAGTTTATTTGGGATGCTATGGCAGTTAAGCAATCTGATGGTTCGGTGGTTATGGCAATGAGTATGTATCCTAAAGAGGGAAATCCTTTGTGGGAGCAGTATTCTACAAAAGTTGTTGCACACACACTGAAGTGGTATTCCCATTTCACTTTTGATTATCCATATCCTGTAGCTTGGTCGATACATGCTGCATCAATTGGTATGGAATATCCTATGATTTGCTTTAATTTCGGACGGCCAGACGAAGATGGTACATATAGCGAACGTACGAAATATGGAATGATTGGGGTAATCATTCATGAGGTTGGGCACAATTATTTTCCAATGATAGTGAACTCAGATGAGCGTCAGTGGACTTGGATGGATGAGGGCTTGAATTCATTTCTTCAGTATTTGACAGAACAACAATTCGAGCGTGGGTATCCTTCAAGAAGCGGCCCCGCTTATAAGATTACTAACTATATGGGAGGAGATAAGTCTAGAATATCCCCAATCATGACTAACTCTGAAAGTATATTCCAATTCGGCAACAATGCTTATTCTAAACCAGCGACAGCATTAAATATTCTTCGGGAGACCGTTATGGGTCGAGAGTTGTTTGAGTTTGCCTTTAAAACATATTATAATCGTTGGATGATTAAGCACCCATCCCCAGCAGACTTTTTCCGTACAATGGAGGATGCATCCGGTGTAGATTTAGATTGGTTCTGGAGATCGTGGTTCTATACCAACGACCATGTGGATTTAGCATTAGCAGATGTGAAGTGGTATGCTATTGATACAAAGAATCCAGAGGTGGAAAACTCTGCAAAAAAAATGGAAAGAGAACAAGCACCTAAAAATATATCGGATATACGATATGCGGAACAAGAGGAGGCTATGTATGCTGAAGAGGACAAAGGTTTAGTAGACTTTTATACCACCTATGATCCACTAGATTACAACAGACTAGATATAGAGGAATATAACAAATATTATAATTCTCTATCTAATAATGAGAAAGAGTTACTTGATGCAGGGTATAATTTCTACGAGTTGACATTTGAAAACAAAGGTGGAATACCAATGCCTGTAATTGTAGAGTTTGAGTTTGTAGATGGTGAAAAAGAACTGGTTCGTATACCTGCTGAAATATGGCTAAAAGATCAGGCTACAGTTTCTAAGGTGTTTACTTTTGACCGAGAGGTGGTATCTATTGCTTTAGATCCTTATTTGGAAACAGCAGATGTTGATACAAGCAATAATTATTTCCCACCAAAACACCAAATGTCAAGGTTTGACCTTTATAAAGGCAGACAGCGTTGGGGTGGAGGTGAAAACCCTATGCAACGCGCTCGTCGGGCAGAGGGGGGAGAGTAATTTTAAGCAGTAATGTTTTCAAAAAAAGGGTTGTTTTAATAACAACCCTTTTTTTATGTTGTTAAGAGTAGGTAAGCCAAACACCAATCCTTAAATTGTGGAAAAAAGCGGTATGATCGATTATTCAAATCCTAAACTACTAGTAGAGTCTGCCAAACTGTCCAAGGGACAGGTTACTTGGAAGTCACCCTCAAACCTGGCGATTGTCAAGTATTGGGGCAAACACGGTATTCAGCTGCCGCGAAATCCTTCTATTAGTATGACTTTGAATAATGCACACACCATAACTAGAGTAACTTATGAGGCTCGCTCAGACTTTGAGCGCTTGTTTGAAATAGACTTTATGTTCCACGGGGAACGGATGGAGGCTTTTGAGGGAAAAATATCCAAGTTTTTCGAGCAATTATTACCCATATATCCTTTTTTAAAGCAAGTTAAATGGACGATAGAGTCTGAAAACTCTTTTCCGCATTCTGCCGGAATAGCTTCGTCGGCCTCTGCTATGTCTGCTTTAGCACTTTGTTTGTGCTCTGTTGAAGATGAATTATTTGGAACACTTTCTGATGATCATACATTTGACCAAAAAGCTTCTTATTTAGCTCGATTAGGCTCTGGATCAGCATCTAGGTCGGTGTATTCCAAGTGGTCTGTTTGGGGGCAAAGTGGCGCGGTAGAAGGCAGCTCAGACGAATTTGCAATTGCATATGATGAAATGGTGCATCCTGTCTTTAATACCTTTCATGACGATATATTAATTGTAAGCCGAGCGGAAAAGTCCGTTTCTTCAACAGCAGGACACCAATTAATGGAGGGAAACCCTTTTGCAGCAGTAAGGTATCAACAAGCCAATAAAAGACTAGAGGATCTTTGTGTTTCTATGAAAAAGGGAGATGTAGAACACTTTGGTAAAATAGCAGAAGATGAAGCGCTTACTTTACATGCATTGATGATGGCGTCCAATCCATCTTATCTTTTGGTAGAGCCGGGCTCAATAGAGATGATAAAACGTATACGGGCGTTTAGGGCTGATACGAAACACCCGGTTTACTTTAGTTTAGACGCTGGACCAAATATTCACCTATTGTATCCAGAGGACATTGTGCATGCGGTTCGTCCGTTTGTGGAGTCAGAGCTAGCTCCTTTGTGTGTGGATGGCTTTTGGATCAACGATTGGTGTGGAGATGGTCCAGAGCAATTATAATAAGCTTATGAAATTAGGAATACGAATATTGACCCTGTTTTTCAGCGTTGTGATTACAGGTTGTTCCTTGGCACAGAATAAATCCAAATGGCCAAAGGTTTCAGATGATAGTTTCAATAAAAAACTTCATTTCCTGCTTAGGGAAAAAGTACCTTTTGTGTCAGTGGACTCTTTACAAACAATGGCTTTACAAGACTTAATTATTTTGGATACCAGGGCAAAGGAAGAGTATGATGTTTCTCATATCCCTGGAGCAATATTTGTAGGACCAACACTTAATGCAGCCGATGTCGAACAGTATGAAAAGGAAAAAACAGTGGTTGTTTATTGCTCAGTAGGGTATAGGAGTGAAAAATATGGTGCAGCAATGCAGAAGATGGGCTACAATAAGGTATACAATCTTTACGGTGGAATATTTGAATGGGTAAATAATGGACAAGTGGTAACAACTGAAGAAGGGAACACCCCAAATATTCATACCTATAATTCAAATTGGGGTAAATATGTAATCAACCCCAATTCGAATAAAATCCATTAAACACTTTCTTCTTTAGATATGGTGTCTTTTTTAAGCTTTAGCTGACTAGCTTTTGAATAACAGCTTCTACACCTAGGTTCGTACAAGTCTTTTTCACCTAAAACAACCAGATCTGAAGGTGCTTGTTCAGTCCTGTAAGAATGGGTGGCTAAAGAGCCACAATGTGGGCAAATAGCGTGCACCTTAGTGATATATTCAGAAACGGCTAATAGTGCAGGGATTGGTCCAAAAGGCTTTCCTAAATAATCCATGTCTAAACCCGCTACAACAACCCTTTTGCCTTTAAGTGCTAACTCTTGGCAGACAGCCACTAATTCTAAGTCAAAGAATTGTGCCTCATCAACCCCAATAACTTCATAGTCTTCGAGGCTATCTAGGATAACACTAGAATGTTGAATACCGATCGCATGAATGAAATTATTGTCGTGAGAAACTATAGCTTCATCAGCATACCGGGTGTCTAGACTTGGTTTGAAAATAACTACTTTTTGATTGGCAATCTTAGCTCTTTTCAGCCTTCGAATTAATTCTTCTGTTTTACCAGAGAACATAGATCCGCAAATAATTTCTATCCAACCACTTTTGGGGTCTTGGGTTATATATGGTTCTAAAAACATGATAAATTATTCAAATAATAGAGTGTTTGTGATCTTATCTAAGATAATTAAGAAAAGCGTAGAAAACAATTAATAGTGAATTTCATCGATATAATGAATTTATGTATTTTAAAATATTAATTTATCCCTAGAACGATGTGTGGCTATAAATACGCATGCAATAATTAAGGGTTACAAGAGTTTATTTAAGTAATTCTTTGCTCACAGACAGGTATATAGTGCATTAACCTAACTAATATGAATATCAAGAAATTTAAGAAAACACTTTCAAAGCTAGTTTCTATTTTAGACTCCATCCAAGTTAATGATCAAGTATCTGCTTTGGAGCAAGAATTAATAAAAAAGCAATTAGTATC
>CAXQNQ010000264.1:0-8196 GCA_964225135.1 Mesoflavibacter profundi | reverse complement strand
CTAATGCTTCCTAACACGCAGGAACTTATGGAAGAAAAAATAGGAATCACTTTTGACACCGTAAAAACTGCTAAATTCTCTACTTCTATCAATCCAATGATGGGTATTGGTCCAGCTGAAGCTAAAGAGCTTCAATTCCTGGCAGATAATGTTTATGATCGCTTTTTAAATATCGTATCTGAAGGAAGAGATATGGATAAAGCTGCTGTTAATGAAATCGCTCAAGGTCGTGTTTGGACTGGTAAGCGAGCAGTTGAAATCGGATTAGTTGACGAAATTGGAGATTTAAACCAAGCAATTGCAGCTGCGGCTGACCTAGCTGGTTTAGAAAAATATCGATTAAAGAATTTTCCAGCAATCAAAGACCCTATTCAGGCTTTCCTAGATCAATTACAGAATAAGGATAACCAAATTGCGGCCCACATTTTAGAGCAAGAATTAGGTGATTATTATAAAACGTATCAATCACTAAAATCAGCGGTAGATAGTGATCAAATGATTATGATGCAAATGCCTTTTGATATTAAGATTCAATAAATCTTTTCAACCCTATCAATAAAAGGAGAGTCGATGATGTCGACTCTCCTTTTTTGTTAAAATCATGTATTGCTGAGAATTACCAAATTAAAGTTGTTAATTTCTAGCATTAACCTAGATAATTTTAGTTTTTAATCCTTTTGAATGTCTAAAAATATGGTTCGATTATTATATTTGGACAAATAACAAAGCAACTATGAAAATACCTTTAACACTACTCTTCTCCCTTTTTACCGTTGCTATTTTTGCACAAATGAACCACGACCCTAGATTGTTAATCAAATATGAATCCTCATTCTTAGATAGAATGGCTTCCAAACATCAAGTAGCCTATCAAAAATTGACGTATTACCTGGACCATGGTTATCAAATCATAGCAGAGAATGATTCAAAGTTTAAAGATTTAAAAGACTATGTTATTATTGATGACATGGATCATATAAATCTTTATCAAATTGAACTTGAACAAAATATTCAAGCAGATTATAAAGCTCGAAAAGTATATAAAATTAAAGGAAGGGATCAATGCTTAGTGCTATTACCCAAAGAAGAAATCTATCAGGCATTTAACGATTACAGAACAAGCAACTAATCTATCTAAATGAATTTTTTTAAAGCGACATTATTTCTAGCAATTACGATGATATTTGGGCAATTCACTACTGCTCAAACCTATATCATGATGGATGGTGACTCCATTACAACTTGTTCTGGAACCTTTTTCGATTCTGGCGGTGGAAATGGCAATTATGGCGCGAATGAAAGTATGATAACCACCATTTGTAGCGATAATACAACTGGCACCCACATTTCTCTTAACTTCCCCAGTGTAGATATTGATACGGATATACTTAATTTTTATGATGGAATAAATACTGCTGCACCATTTTTAGCAGATGCGGCAGATTTTGCTGGAGGTTCATTTATCATACAGGCTACAGCAGTAAATACTACGGGATGTTTAACCATTGAGTTTATTTCTGATGACAATACTGAAGGAGCTGGATGGGCAGCAGTAATTGAATGCGTACCTGCTTGTCAATTAATCACAGCAGTGCTAGATTTTGCTGATCCAGCAGTATTTCCTTTAGATACTGGATATATAGATATCTGTGTAGGGGATGCAGTAGTATTGGAAGGATCTGGTTTATATCCTCAGGATGGACAAGTTTATAATCATTCCGATTTCACCTCCTCATTTTCCTGGAATTTTGGTGATGGAGGTACCGGTATTGGACCCAATGTTTCGCATACTTATAATGAGCCTGGTGGTTATATCATACAACTAGAAATAAGGGATCAATTTGATTGTAGAAACACCAATTTTATATCACAAAGAGTTCGCGTTAGTGGGCCACCAGAAGTAAACTTCGGAGATTATGAAGATGAAATATGTGTGGGAGATACAGTTGAATTAACTACTTCGGTAAATTTTATTGATTCTACCAATACTTTTTCAATAATTCCTACACCAGGCACCTTTCAAACGGGTGCTACACTCTCTGACTCCTTAGCACTACCTGATGGGACTGGAGTAGCATACTCCACCTCTGTTTCATTTAATAACTTTGCACCAGGACAAGTACTTACCGATGTCAATGATATTGTTGCGATTTGCATGAATATTGAACATGAGTACATGAGGGATTTAGAAATTACGCTCACTGCTCCAAATGGAACAACGGTCATTCTACATGATCACCCAGGCCCAATTGGTGGCGAGGTGTTTTTAGGAGAACCTGTTGAGGGAGATCCTGGAAATAATCCAATACCCGGATTAGGATATGATTACACTTGGTCTGCATCTGGCATCCTAACTTGGATAGAATATGCCAATGCGAATAACCCTCAAACCCTGCCCCCAGGTGATTATGCTACTTTTGACCCCTTATCTAATTTATTAGGAACGCCACTTAATGGTGAATGGACCATTTCGGTTGAAGATTTATGGGGTATAGATAATGGTTTTATTTTTAGTTGGGGTATTAAATTCAACTCTGACTTATATCCAGATATTGAAACCTTTACTCCGGAATTTGTTGCTTGGGACTGGGTAGACCAACCTATTTTTGAATATTCATCTCCCGATTCAGTTGCAGCAATTCCAACAAGTGCCGGAATTGGTAATTTTGTTTTTGAGGTGATAGACACTTTTGGCTGTACTTGGGAATCCAATGTTTATGTTAATTTTCTCCCAGAAGCACACCCAGATTGTTTTACTTGCTCTGATATTATAAGTGAATTTCCTGACACACTTGTTTGCGTAGGTGATACTTTAGTTATTGATGCTGGCGGTGCTAACTTAGACTTCAATGTTCCCTTTACCTCATATACAGATTATGCCATAGGTTTTGCTAATCACCCTCCTTCCAATCCTTATAATGCTACTATTGGTATCAATTCCATTGAAACAACCGTAGTTAGTGATCCTTTAATTGATATTGTAGAGGTATGTATTGATTTCCAGACCAATTTCTTATCTGATGTATCGATTTATTTACAAGCACCTAATGGAACTATCATAGAATTAACGACTAATAATGGTGGAACGAGTGATTTTTATACCAATACTTGTTTTACCCCAAGTGCTGTAACACCCATTACCTCTGGGACAACACCATTTACAGGCACCTATCAAATTGAAGGAAATTGGGCCGATTTAATTGGTGCTCCTATAAATGGTGATTGGACCTTATTGGTTAGCGACGATTCAGGTATTAGTGCCTTTGGAAACTTGAATTGGTGGTCCATAACTTTTGCTTCAGGAATTAGTACAGATATCACTTGGTCTCCAGTAGATAATATTGACTGTGTGGATTGCCCTGTGGTAAATTATATTTCAGACAATAATGCCAGTCAAACACTCATTGTAAATGCAACAAATTCTCTTGGCTGTATTGATGCAGATACTATAAACATAAGTTTAACCGATCCTATACCTGCGCCAACTGTGTCTTGTAATAATGACACTGGAGGTACAATCATTTTCTCTTGGCCACAAATAGATACTTTCACCAATTATCTAATAGATATCAATGGTTCAGGCTTTGTTCTTGCGAATGGTGGGCTTTCCCATACCGTTAGTGGATTGAATAATGGTGATTTAGTTACTGCTACTATACTTGCTCAAGATTCAGGAGAGGCTTGTAATGTTTTGACTACTACTATAGATTGTTATAATTGTATTTTTTCACCTGCTTTAGAATCAGTGGCACCTGTGTCCTGCTTCGATTCATGTGATGGCCAAGCTGTTTTATCTGTATCTGGAGGAGATTTACCTTATCAATACAGTTATACGGATGCTTTTGGAAATCTGCAGATTGGAGGTGATTCTATATTAAATAATTTATGTCCAGGACCTCAAGTCGTATCCATTATAGATGGAGCCAATTGTGTAGAAAACTTTGACATCACGGTAGGCAGTCCTGATGATATTATTGTAATAGATAGCTTGGTAACTGATGTGACTTGTTTTGGAGAATCAAATGGTTCTATTGCTGTAAGTACTCAAGGAGGGGTAGGATCACTTCAATATGATTGGTTTGATGCAAGTTCTTCGCCAGTAGATTCTTTTGACTTAGTTATAGGTAATTATACCCTTGTATTAACAGATGATAATGATTGTAAGGACACTACTTTTTATAGTATAGAAGAACCTGATGACTTATCCGTAAGCATTTTAGATCAAAGTGATGCGAATTGTTTTGGGGATTTAAATGGAACTGCAACCGTAGGAGTAACGGGAGGAGTGTATCCTTACAACTATGCATGGACCGGCTATCCTACTGTGGTTGATAGTATTAATACCGTTCTTTCTAGTGGAACTACTACCCTTCAGATTGTTGATGATAATGGTTGTAATACTGCTATTGATATATTGATTGGAGAACCAGCGGCAATATCTTTACCTATTACACAACTCCTGTTAGCTTGTGATGGTATTGATGCAAATGAAGCTACAGCATCTGTTAGTGGTGGAAGCTGGCCGTATACTTTTGAATGGAGTAGTTCATCTGTTGATTCCATAGCTAATAATTTACCAGCAGGATTGAATTATTTGACTATCACGGATGATAATGGTTGTACACAAACCGATTCCATATTAATCAACGATTTAGAACCTATTCAATTCAGCATTCTAACTTCAAATCCTGATTGTTTTGAAGGAGCGAATGGATCAATTGAAGTAAATCTGGTACAAGGAGGAAGCACAAGTGGGTATTCATACATATTCAATAACAACACCCCTATCCCAGATAATATTATTTCTGGCTTATCTGCTGGTGTTCCGATTGACATTCAAGTAATTGATGATCAAGGTTGTTTAAGT
This sequence comes from Mesoflavibacter profundi, assembly GCA_964225135.1. Classification (GTDB taxonomy): domain Bacteria; phylum Bacteroidota; class Bacteroidia; order Chitinophagales; family Saprospiraceae; genus AM-2324. The sequence goes on along the minus strand of CAXQNQ010000264.1, from coordinate 3,329 downwards.
GATGTCACTACGGCTCAATTAAATAATCCATCTGCATTAAATCTTATTATCAATACGGTTGATGTGTCTTGTGGTGGGTACATGGATGGAACTGCGACTGTTACACAAGTAGAGAATGGTCAAGCACCATTTGAATACAATTGGTCAGCGCCTTCTGGCACTAATAGTCAAAGTATCTCGGATTTATCCTCTGGCAATTTTAATGTAACCGTGATAGATGATTTGGGTTGTGAAGTAGTTCAAGCCTTTGCCATTTTTGAACCTTCCCCAGTTGAGGCGACTTGGGATTTGACTATACCACCTTGTAATGGAAAACCAACAGGCGGCATCGACCTAAGTAATACTGGAGGTGCAGGCGGCTATACCTATGAATGGTCTAATGGTGAAATCACTCAAGACTTAGTAGATATTTTTGCTGGTACTTATGTGGTAACTGTAACCGATGCCAATGATTGTGCATTTGACTTCAGTATTGATGTATATGAACCTACTCCTATCGATCCGAATATATTAACAACTGATGTTACTTGTTACAATAAAAACGATGGTAGTATAGAATTAAATACAACAGGTGGAACACCACCTTATACTTATGATATCAATGGACAAAGTTTCTTTGGAAATCCAACTCTGATTGGACAATCACCTGGTACCTACAATATTGAGATCGTAGATGATAATGGTTGTGTAAAAAACACCACCATAACGATTAATGAACCAGCAGAGTTAATGCTGAATCTCCCTTCTGGGAACATACTTGAAATAGAATTGGAAGATGAAATATTGCTGGATGCCAATTATATCAGTATCTCCAATGCACAAGGGAATTACCAAGTCAGTTGGATCCCAGATTTTGAAGGAACCTTAAGTTGTGATGATTGTGAAAATCCTTTAGCATATCCTTATAATACAATCTCCTATATTATTGTAGTAGAAGATGAGATGGGTTGTGTTGATGAAGCACGCTTAACGATTAATGTTCTAAAAGAAAGAGTCGTGTTGGTTCCACCTGCATTCACTCCTAATGGAGATAATAACAACGACATACTACTAACCCATGGAAAGGATGGTACTATCGTTAATGTATTTCAAGTCTTTGATCGTTGGGGAGAATTAGTATTTGAAACAACAGAATTTGAAATTAATGCCGATATTGGATGGGATGGAACCTTTAGAGGTAATCCAATGCCAATGGGTGCTTATATATGGCATGCTGAAGTAACCTTCATTGATGGGGTAACTGAGAAGTACCAAGGCCAAACCAACTTAATTCGATAATTATAGTTATTGATTATATGAAAAAGAAAATACTTAGAGCATTATCTATTTGCTTATTAATCAGTGGATTCACTCTAGATGGAATTGGGCAAGATGCCCTTTTCTCTCAGTTCTACAATAGTCCAGTTTATAATAATCCAGCCTTTACTGGTGTGCATACAGGCAGATTTAGAGTAATAGCTAATTTCAGAGATCAATGGAATGCATTACAAAACACCACCTATAAAACCACTAATGTCAACTTTGATATGCGTTCAAAAATTGGCAGGGCGGACTTTTTGACCTATGGAGTGAATGTCATGCAAGACCTAACAGGGACAGCGAATATGGCCTTAAATACCGCGGGTATTAATCTAGGATATATGAAGCAATTAAGTGGAGGAAGATCTAGACAAGCTAGTCAATATCTAACTGGTGGTTTTGCGCTTAACTTTGGTCAAATGTCCATAAATCCAGGTGATTTATGGTTTAGTAATCAATATGATGCATCGAATACACAAGTAGACCTTACACTGGCCAACGGAGAAAACCTGTTAGCATCTTCAGACTTATTTCCTGATTTTTCAGCGGGTATTTTATACTACATGGTTAATGGAGATAATAGCTTTTTTATTGGAGGTGCTGCCCATCATTTGAATAGACCTAACTATTCTCTGATTGAAAATGGTTCAGAACGCAGACAAAGTAGATATACAGCTCAAGCTGGTGGTCAGATTGCTATTTCAAATACCACACAATTACTTCCTGGAGCAATAGTTAATCTACAGGGAGAATCCATGTCGATTTCATCGGGGCTCAATTTCCGATACTCCAATAGGGATTGGAGAGAGGTAGCCATTCGTATGGGATCCTATTTCAGCATAGTAAAAAATGTGAATACTAATATTTACATGCCTACTTTAAATACAACTTTCATCATGGAATTAGAGCAGTTGTTTCTAGGTATCTCTTATGATATTTCCCTGAGTGACCTGGCTGTACCAACAGACTCAAGGGGAGCATTTGAAATCTCAGTAGGATACATTAAACCAGCGACTTACAGGTCTAAATTAAAATGTCCTAAGCTATAAAAAAAGGAGCACTTTAAAGTGCTCCTTTTTTTATTCATCTAAACGAAGAACAAGACCTTTCAAATAATGTCCTTCCTTGTGATAAATACTAACTGGATGATCTGGGCCTTGACTTAATTTGTGTAAAACCCGTGCAGGTCTTCCTGCTTCTATAGCAGCGGATACTATGGTATTATAGAATAATTTATCGTCCACCACTTGAGAACAAGAGTAAGTAAAAAGCAGCCCACCAGGTTTTACCCGTTGAATAGCCATCATGTTCAAGCGTTTATAACCCATTATCGCATTATGCCGTTTTCTAACATTCTTGGCAAAAGCTGGAGGATCTACAACTACAATATCAAACACCCGCTCTTCCTCTCGTAAAAACTGCATAACGTCAGCTTTTAAAGCTGTATGGTTTTTAGCATTTGGAAAACCGAGCGCCACATTTTCTTCCATTAAGTCTACAGCTGTTTGGGATATGTCTACAGAGACTACCTCCTTCGCTCCTCCCCCCAGTGCATAAACAGAAAAACCACCTGAATAGGCAAAAGTATTCAAGACAGTCTTACCAGCACTATATTGCTCTAACAATGCTCTATTGACTCTTTGATCTAGGAAAAATCCGGTCTTTTGTCCAGTCTCCCAGTTAACCTTAAAAGGATACCCACCCTCAAGAACTGTATCTAAAATCGGCTTACCCAACAGATGCTCATCCGAAACTCCTACCCCATATCTTTCTGGTAAAGTGGATTGAGATTTAGAATAAATGCAATTCAGCTCTTGACCAAAAACTTGTTGTAAAGCCTCTGCAATGAATACTTGGTCTTGGTGCATTCCAATCGAGTGGGCTTGAATGACAGCTGTTTTATGGTAAATATCTATAATCAATCCGGGCAAGCCATCTCCTTCTGCGTGGACTAATCGGTAACAATTGGTTACTCCAACCTTAGGAATAAAAAATGTAGCTCGGACTGCCCTTGCTTGACTCAATTTTTC
>CAXQNQ010000263.1:0-5796 GCA_964225135.1 Mesoflavibacter profundi | reverse complement strand
CCTAGACATGTGTCCACCTTGTAGAGCAAAACCAAATTGAATGCCCAGGAAACCGAAACTCATGTTCCAGATTTGCCAAAAGGTGAGTTGTTTCTTAGAATATCCTGATGTCATACTAACTTGATTTTTTGCGTGATTACTTTGTTGCGGATGCAGAGTAAACCCTGTAGCCATAAGGCTCCAAAATAAGGGTATATCCTTCACCAGCTGCACCAGAAAATACCTCTTGCATACCGTCTAAAGAAGTAGTCAATTCAGCTTCTTGTTCTTGATCACTAAAATTCAAGACAACTACAACTTGATCTCCTTCTTTTTCTCTCTTGAAGGCATAAACAGTCTCCGAAGTATTAATACGCTCTGGATGACCACCATAAGATCCATTCCAGAGTGCTTTATTTGTTCTATGTAGATTCAATAAGGTTTTATAAAAATCGGCATAAGCATAGTTCTCAAACCCAATATCATCTTTATCAAAAAATGCTAATCGACGCTGAAGTGGTTCCTCTTGCCCTGAATAAATTAATGGCATTCCATACCAAGTTCCAGTCAAAACAGCGAAGGTTTGATGCGCATCGCCATATCGTTCAAACTCTGTCCCATTCCAGGAGTTCTCATCATGATTAGTTGTAAAACTCATCTGGAAGCCTTGTGTAAAATCAGCCTCAGCTTTAACTAAAAATGAATCTAAAGCATTCACATTTTCATGCCCCTTACCCATTTCATTCGTTAAATGCATGAAGGACCAAGGATAACTCATGTGGAAGTCTCCACTATTTCTATGCGGTGGATGCTCCGCTTCTGCCAACATGAAGACTGGCTTTAGCGCTCTTAATCGAGGAACGGCCTCTGTCCAATAATCATCCGGTACCTCAAAAGCCACATCACATCGGTAACCATCTACATCATATTCCTCTACCCAATACTCCAATGCTTGAGTCATTTGCTCGCGCATATCCTTATTATCATAATTCAACTCCGCTACATCATACCAATCCGTTGGTTCCCCATTCATAAACGGATGCGTAATGGTATCTGCTACATAAGTATAAAACTCTGGATTTTCTTCAATCCAAACATGATCCCAACCAGTATGATTAGGTACCCAGTCTAGGATAACCTTCATATCCAAGGCATGAATTTTTTCAACCAATGCTTTGAAATCTTCTGCTGTTCCAAACTCTGGATTCACCGCTGTATAGTCAGAGACTGCATAGTAAGAACCAAGGGAACCCTTTTTCTTAGTAGTCGATATAGGATAAATAGGCATTAACCATAACATCTTCACGCCCATATCGTGTAAACGATCTAAATGGGTTGCAAAGGCATTAAATGTACCTTCAGGGGTATATTGTCTAATGTTTACTTCGTAAATATTGGCGTTCACAGCCCAGTCAGGCAATTGATTCTCTCCTAATACTTCTACCGTTTCTTCCTCTACTTCCACTGCTGGTGCTTGTGTACAAGAGACTGCTAGACCTAATACAGAAAGGCTAAAAAGACAAGCTTGTAATGATTTCTTAATCATAGTGATTTTAGTTTGATTGAATGATCTCAAAGGACCAAGGTTCTAGTTCTACAACCAGCTCCCCTGCCGCATGATCTAATTGTCCAGATTCATTAATTTTTCTAGAAAAAGACATGTTCCCTTGATATTCATCGAGTTCTATAGTGTAAGACGCCGTTTCTGTACCTTTATGAAAGACACAATAAGAAACTTCGTCAAAATAAGTTCTTTCCAAAATGATGTGATTAGGTCCACTACTGACAATACGTGTGTCACCATAGATTAAGGACATGGAGTTTCTTCTAAGATTAGTCATCTTAGCCGCCATAGCTTTTGTAGCTTCTTGATCGGCATTCAAACCCTCGAAAATCATCATATCTCTGTTATCCGGATCATTGGCACCAGGTATTCCAATTTCATCTCCGTAAAATATAGTTGGCACCCCAGGAATAGATAAGTAGAATGCCGTCATCAACTGAAGGCGTTTATAACCAATTGGATTTCCAACCCCAACTTCGCGTTCAAAACCTGCCGCTCTTGGATCTTCATCCATTCGAAGTGCACCACCCGCATAGGATATGAAACGCGCCTGATCATGATTCCCGGTCATGTAGCCCATGGTATTATGGTGACCGAAGTAATTTAAAGACTGTGCCAAAGCATCTGTTACCTGCTCAAAAGAAGGCTCTTGAAATGCAAATGAAGAACGACTATCGAAGTATAAATTAAAGTCAAATTGAGCATCTAGCAATCCTGACCCGATATAACTTTTTACTAAATCTCTACTCCCATATGTTTCCCCAATCTGATATACCTGTTTACCTTTTGAAACCCGCTCTTCTTTCAATCTGCGTGTCAATTGTCGCCAAAAATCTAGGGCGATATGTTTGGTGGCATCATGACGGAAACCATCAAATTCAAATTTATTAATCCAATACATGGTAGAGTCTACTTGTAAATCGACTACCGCAGGATTTTCTAAGTCCAAAGAAGGTAAGAATTCATCAAACCAAGTGGTTAAACGTTGCTCATCCCATAAACGTAAGTTTCTTCTACCTTCACCCAGTTCAAATACAGTGGCAAACTCTGGATTATTTTGGATAATCGGGTGCTGTTCATGCACGTGATTACATACATAATCCAATAATATGGCAATATCATGTTGATGCGCCGTTTGCACCAATTCGTACATCTCCTCGTCCGTACCAAACCTGTGGTCAATTTGAGAAGATGAAATAGGCCAATAGCCATGATACCCCGAGTAGAAATTCTTTGGTTCTATATATTCTTGAAAAACACCTGCTGGATTTTGAGTAATAGGTGATAACCAGATACTATTAATGCCTAAAGAATCAAAATAACCTGATTTTATCTTAGCTGTAATCCCTGCTAGGTCCCCACCTTGATAATTGGCCTTATCATACAAGCGTGGATCATCAACAGGTTCATCATTATCCGTATTACCATTAAAAAAGCGATCTACCAAAGTGAAATACATCACCTGAGCTTCGTAATCCGTGCGAGTCAATTGACCCTTATTTTGAACGGGTATCCCATTTTGAAGTGGCACTAAAATATCGTTTGATATTCCAGCAGCATTAGAAGCAAAAACACGTAGTTTAGAGCGACCTTCAATGGCATCAGGAGAAACACTTAATATCCCATCCTCAAGGTTGTATCCCAAGAGCTGATTGTCCTGAAAAACATACACCTTCAAGTCATCCGTACTGCCAATTAACCTAAATTGCACCTGATCCGCATCAAAAGTATGTGTTTGAAGAATTGGTCTATTGGCAATATCTCCCTCCGATGGTCTTAAATCCAACAAAGAATTGATTCCGCCAGAACCATTATCAGCAGTTAACTGATTCACTGGATCTAATAGCTCTTGACCATCAGCTACGAAAACATATTGGTATGCATTGGGATTCAATAATAAATCAAATACCCATGTCCCATCCTGGAGCTGGCCTTCAATCAAGCCCCAATTAGTCATTTCACCCTTCATTTGGACCTTTGAATATCCTTTATCCTCTAATTGAAGCTGTGCAGGAATCTGCTGATTACCTACACAAAGGATGTCCATAGATTGATTAGCCCTTAGTAAGCGAATGTAAAAAAGTGCATTTCTACTGTCTGTACTGTAGATGTAAAGACTGTCCTTGGAGGTATTCCATGCATAGCTCCAGTTTTCTGGGACTTCCACCCCAGTACATGCAGCAGCATCCAGCAAATAATCTTCCAAAAGAACCAAGGTAGTATCATTTTCAGCCAGTGCGATAGGACTAGCAATACCTAAATCTTTTATTTGTTTGGGTACTTCTTGGTTACATGCTTGTAAACCAATCAATAGGGGGAAGACTAAAAGCAGGAATGTTCTATGCATTTTCAAATGATTTTAGTTTGAAAGAACATGATGAATTGGCCTGCACCTCCATTTGATTTCCATTAGCATAAAATACTAAAGAGCGATCAGAAGGATTAGACACGGTACACTTATCTGCACTCACTTTTATCTGAATCAAAACCGCCTTATAAAGTAAATTAAAAGAGAATGATTTCCAATTACTTGGAAGCATAGGATCTAGGTAAAGCATAGCGTCTTTCATGCGCATACCTCCAAAACCTTTCACCACTGACATCCAAGTTCCTGCCATACTCGTGATATGCAAGCCATCTTCTGTATCATTATTATAATCATCTAGATCCAAACGAGCCGTTCTGAGATACATCTCATAAGCTTTTTCCTCCTTATTCAATTTGGCAGCTAAGATGGCATGTACACAAGGAGAAAGAGAGGATTCATGAACGGTCATCGGCTCATAGAAATCAAAGTTTCTTTCTAATTCCTCTAAAGAAAAGTCATCCTCAAAGAAATAAAATCCTTGTAAGACATCTGCCTGCTTAATAAAGCAAGACCTCAAAATTCTATCCCAAGACCAATTCTGACAAAGTGGATAATCTCCTTCACCAAGCGAATCCACTGGTCTTAAGTCCTTATCTAAAAATCCTTCTTGTTGCAAATAAACACGCTCCTTTTCATCAAATGGATAGTGCATATGCTCAACAATATGCTGCCATTTAGTCCATTCCTCTAAATCAAAATTGGTCTTCGCAAGGATTAGATTGAATCGATCAGCATGATTGGCTTGAACATAGTCCATACTTTCCTTACAATAACGCAAACACCAAGAGGCCATATAATTAGTATACCAGTTGTTGTTTACATTATTCTCATATTCATTAGGTCCAGTGACGCCAAGCATTACATATTGTTCCTTGGCTTTAGACCAATTGACCCGTTGTGCCCAAAAGCGAGCAATAGCAACCAGCACTTCCAGACCGTATTCTGCCAAGTATGCTTTATCCCCAGAAAAGTTGATATAATCATAAATACCGTAGGCTATGGCACCGTTTCTATGAATCTCTTCGAAGGTGATTTCCCATTCGTTGTGGCACTCCTCACCATTCATAGTTACCATAGGGTATAAAGCTGCTCCAGAATTAAAGCCTAGCTTCCCAGCATTTTCAATGGCTTTTGGAAGATGGCGATATCGGTATACCAATAACTGTTTACCTACCTCAGCACCCGCTGTTGCCATATAGAAAGGCAGACAATAAGCCTCTGTATCCCAATAAGTTGATCCGCCGTATTTTTCCCCAGTAAATCCTTTTGGTCCAATATTGAACCGTTCGTCTTCACCAGTGTAGGTTTGGGTTAGATGAAAAATATTGAAGCGAATACCTTGTTGAGCAGACACATCCCCTTCGATCTCTATATCTGCAAGCGTCCAGCGCTCAGCCCAAGCACTAATATGATCTTGCTTTAATTGATCGTAAGTAGCTGCCACCGCATCATCCAATGCTTCTTGAACTTTAGTTTCTAAAGCTTCCTTATCAGCATTTAAAGAAGAAAGAATGGCTGCGTATTTATACACCACTAATTCCTCACCTGCTTTTAGTTCTGTAGAAGATTGGCTAGATGCATATTTATCCTTAAGCGTGATGTCTTGATCTAGATCTAAAACATCACCCCCTTTTTCTATGAAATACTGCATACTCGCAGCAACTTGGAAGGCTGTTTTCTTGGTTTCGGCAATGACTAATGCCTCGTTACCCGTAGCCTCTTCTTTTACCGGCAACCAGAATTTTTCCTCGTAATTAGAATCTTCATTTTCAACGTCGAAATCTAGAAAGGCCTCTACCTGTACTTGTACATCAGCATCAAGAGCTTTGACCTTGTACTTCAGAACACCTAAACGTGAATCGGCAATACTACAAAAACGCTCTGC
>CAXQNQ010000262.1:0-4510 GCA_964225135.1 Mesoflavibacter profundi | reverse complement strand
AATAGAATTCAGAATATTCGCAAAAACAGTGATTTCAATGTTACGGATAAGATAGATGTTCAACTGGAAGCACACGATGCTATCCAAGCTGCAGTAGACCTCTTCGGGGACTTGATCTCCAATGAAGTGTTGGCGAATTCCATTCGAACAGTGGAAGGACTTGAAGCAGGAGAATCCATTGAGCTACCAGATGGGGTTCAACTTCACATTCTAGTTCAGAAGATTTAAAACAACATAATACAAGAAAAAAGCAGGTTTTAGGCCTGCTTTTTTAGTTTAATCGGTAATAATATTTATTTTTTGAGAGTATTAGTAGTCATATTGTATGTGAAACAAAATCTGTTCTTATGAAATTTATTACCCCCATCATCATTATTGATGTCCATTAAAAACACCATCAATAATTTAAAAAAGTCTGCTCCCATAGCAGGCTTTTTTAATTGGCCAGCTTAATTCCTAAAAACAATCCCAGCAAACACAGTAAGACGGAGCCTACGATATTCCAGCTTAAACTCCACCAATCGGACACTTCAAGCAACTTATAATTGTCTAGAGAAAAAGTAGAAAAAGTAGAGAAGCCTCCACAGAATCCGGTCATCAGTAATAATCGTTGACGTGCACTAAGCAATCCTTCCAAATTTTTAGCAAACAAGAATCCCAATAGGATACTAGCCAATAAATTCGCTGCAAATGTAGCCCAGATACTTGCCTGGGCCAACCAGCTAATCTTCGATATTAGAAATCGTAAAACTGAACCTAAGCCACCACCAATAAATACCCATAGAACCTGCATAGTATCAATTTATTTATTTATAGGACTTGTTCAGCCTTTTTAACAGGCTTTTTTGTGTTAAGCTCAATCTTTCGATTGTTCAATCGCTTTAAGACCATAGTCATCCCTGTAGCTAATGAAAAAATAATACCAAGCAGGTAAAAGGCACCAATAGACTGGAAAGAAAACACAATGGCCATAAAACCAATATTCACGAGAACTAGAAGGGCAGTTGCCTGAAAGTGCGTGAGTCCTAAATCAATGAGCATATGGTGGATATGCCTTCTATCTGGTTGAAAAGGAGATCCCCCTCTTAGGATTCGAATGATAAAGACACGAATGGTATCGAAAATAGGGAATATATAAATCCCTACAATAACTGCTGGAATAGAATCAATTTTAAACGCATTAGTCGGGACAAGTTCTGAATTCGTAGACATCATCTCTATAGATATAAATCCACACATGAGCCCAAGGATAGTTGAACCGGTATCCCCCATGAAAATCTTTGCCTGCACAATATTATACCTTAAAAATCCTAAAACCGCACCTGCCAATGCAAAGCAAACTAGGGATAGTCCTAAATAATCCACCAAAAAGAACCATACACCCCCAACTATAGCCGCAACTAAAGAGATACTACCCGAAAGGCCATTTATTCCATCAATCAAGTTGAAAGCATTGATGAGAAAAATATACAGGAGAACACTAAAAATATAGGCAAAAAGAGGAGGTAGTTGATACACTCCAAATAAACCGTGAAAACTATCCAAATAATAGCCAGACTTAAATACTAAAATACATGCAGCCAAGGTTTGAGCAAAAAACTTTATCCTTGGACTGAGCGGAATGATATCGTCTCGCAAACCAATTAGGAAAAGAATCAAAAGGGCGCAAATGAGATATTGGATCCCACTTATATTGCCAAAATCTAACCACAACACCACAGCAAAAATCAATCCAGCGAAAATGCCTACTCCACCCAAGGAAGGTGTAATGAGCTTATGTGAACGCCTTTCGCCAGGTTCATCCACTAGATGCTTTTCATTCGCTATTTTGATTACCGAAGGAATAACAAAATAGGTCATAGAAAAAGCGGTAATGAAAGCTAAGATTATTTCCTGCATTTAGTGTTAGTATTCTAATTTTCTATTGAGTCAGTTCTTTAAATCGCTCTTTTAAATCCTCTAAATCACTAGAGTCAAAAAAGGATTCAATCCCGTTAGCATCCTCTGAAGAGAACAACTGTCTAATGACACTGGTTCCGTAACGAATCTTTAAATATTTCATGGTTTTCAGCCAAAACTTACGCCGCTGCCGCTTAGTCATTTGCTCTTCATGATGCTCATAGCAATCTTCCAAGAAGTGCTCAAATCGCTTGTCATGGATTGCCCATTGTTTAGACTCAAAATCTAAATCAAGGGTGCCAACCTGATTAACAAAGTTCTCAAAATTATCTAATAAGGCATCAGGGTTTGATCCGCATTCTAGTTGACTACAAGATGTCAAAACCCCTAAAAGAACCAAAGAAATAAATACTGATATATGCTTCATATATGCTTTGTAGTCTAATTAATATAAGACTTCTTTCTTTAATTTAAAAGAAGTACCTCAAATCCAAGTAATTTCCTAATTTTGTACAAAAGTAGAACGGAAATAATTCGTTTATATTGGTAAAGTTCTATCGTGCAGCGAACAATTTAGTAGAGTTCAATGGAGTTGATTGATCAAATAGACAGAAGTAATATACCTGAACATATTGCCATCATAATGGATGGAAATGGCCGCTGGGCCAAAAAACAAGGTAAACCCCGTGTCTTCGGACATAAAAATGGTGTAAAAGCCGTACGGGAAGTAACTGAAGGTTGTGCCGAATTAGGTATTAACTACCTAACCTTATATGCCTTTTCCACTGAAAACTGGAACAGACCAAAGATAGAAGTAACAGCTCTAATGACCCTATTGGTTGAAACCATTAAGTCAGAGGTCAAGACACTTAACAAAAATAATATCCGACTAGAAACTATAGGCAATACAGCAGCTTTACCTGAAAAGAGTCAAAAAGCACTGCGTAATGCTATAGCAGAAACTAAAGATAATACTGGGCTCTGTCTAATTTTAGCCCTGAATTACAGTGCTAAATGGGATATCATGCAAGCTGTAAAATCTATCGCCCAAAAAGTAGAGGATCAGTCTTTACATGCCGATAGTATTACCGAATCAGATTTTGAATCTGCATTGTCTACTAAGAATATTCCAGATCCGGAATTACTCATCAGAACCAGTGGAGAGAGTCGAATTAGTAACTTCCTGCTTTGGGAGATTGCTTACGCGGAGCTGTTTTTCACACCTGTGCTTTGGCCAGATTTTACCAAAGAGCATTTGGCTAAAGCTATTCTAGATTTCCAAAATAGAGAGCGCAGATTTGGTAAAACCAGTGAACAAGTCCAATAATTTGATAGCGGTACAACCCTTAGGCTTGTTTTTTCCTCTTTCTCATGTGTCTAAATCGCAGAATAAACACTTAAAACCTAAAGAACAAGAAAGATTTTGCGATATTCGTCATTGATTTAAACTATAAGTGCCAACCTTATACAACATTATGATAAAATTCGAACGATTACTACATGCAGGATTAGTGCTTTTAGTCCTTTTTGTTGGAATTCAAAATATACAAGCCCAAACTGTTGATTACTCTAATCCTACAGAGTATGAAATTGCCGGTCTGAAAGTAGTTGGAGCAGAATACAGCGACGATAAAGCCATTCTTTCCATTAGTGGATTAAAGGTTGGAGATCGTATAGCTATTCCGGGAGTAGAAACGCGCAAAGCCATTAAGTCTTTATACAAACTTAGGCTATTTGATCAAGTTCAACTACAAATTGAGAAAACAGCTGGCGACCTAGTATTCCTAGAAATCGTAGTCAACGAAAGACCAAGATACCTGACGCATAACATCAAAGGAATTAAGAAAACGGCCTCGGAAGAAGTTAATGAGGAAATTGCTAAATACTTAGTCAAAGGTGGTATTGTAACAGAGGACATGAAGGCCAGTGCAATCAATGCCATCAAAAGCTACTATAGAGAAAAGGGATTTTTAGATACCGAAGTGAGTATTGTTGAAGCAGTTGATGAAACTAGGAAAAACACCATTCGACTAACCTTCGATATCAATAAGGGTGAAAAAGTAAAAATCCAAGACATTACTTTCTCTGGAAACACTATGGTGCCTTCCAAAAAGCTTAGAAAGCAATTCGAAGAAACCAAACGTAAAAAACAAATCTTTGCCAACTCCAAGTTTGACGAGAGCTTATATGAAGACGATAAAAAATTATTGATAGCTTATTATAACACCTTGGGGTACAGAGATGCCAGAATCGTATCTGACTCTATTTGGAGAAACGAAGAAGGTCAATTGATGTTACACCTAGATGTACACGAAGGCAATCAATATTATTTCCGAAACATCACCTTCAAAGGAAACTCCATCTATGAGGATGATGCCCTTTTCCAACGACTTAAGATTGTAAAAGGAGATGTGTATAACGAGGAGCTACTTCAAACGCGTTTATCCTTTAGTGAAGATGGTCGTGACGTGAGTTCTCTTTACATGGATAATGGATATTTATTCTTCCAAGTTGATCCAGTTGAAGTGGCTATAGTAGGGGATTCATTAGATCTAGAATTGAGAATCTTTGAAGGTCCTCAGGCTACTATTGACAAAGTAATCATCAAAGG
>CAXQNQ010000261.1:0-3787 GCA_964225135.1 Mesoflavibacter profundi | reverse complement strand
GTACGCTGAAAAAGCTTTGCTTAATAGGCCTTATTCCATTTGGTGTTTTATTTTTCGTTGCTCCAGATTTATTTGCCTTGGTTTTAGGAGAAAAATGGCTAGAGTCGGGACTTTACGCCCGCTATTTCGCGCTTCCACTCTTCCTTCAATTTGTGGCATATCCTTTGAGTTCTACCTTTTACTTATTGTCTAAAAACAAGTGGCTATCCTACTTAGAGCTTCTTCAATTGGGATTGATCCTACTTGCTTTTGGTACTAGCCTCGTACTTAAATCTGACAGTACATTTTTAATCTTAGGCTTATCAATTGCTTATTCTATAGCCTATCTTTGTAAAATAATTAGCTTACAGATCATACTAAAGCGAGAAGCATGAAGCGGGTAGCGGTTTTGGTTTTTAATGATTTCACACACGATAGCAGAGTATTGAGGGAAGGTATAAGCCTACAGGAAGGAAGCTATCAGGTTCAAATTGTTGCTCTGCAGTCAGGTGACTTACCCATTCATGAAATCAAGCATGGGCTACCCGTGCATCGACTAAAGTTGAAAACACGGTCACTTCCAAAGTCAATCTATTGGCAGATTTTCAAGTGGTTAGAATTATTTATACTTATTGCAAAGCATTATCGTAAGGTTGATTATTTCCACGTCTGTGATGTCCTTCCATTACCTATGGCTGTTTGGACAAAGAAGTTATTCAACAAGCGCATAAAGATCATTTATGATGCCCATGAATTAGAGTTTCAAAAAAACACCTCCTCCAAAAGATATGGCCAACTAATTGCCTGGCTTGAAGCCAAGCATATTCATCAGGCAGATGCCCGCATTACTGTTACAAGACTGATCTCCAAAGTCTATGCAGATCACTATCAAATACCAGAACCACATACTATTTACAATTTCCCTTACTTCCAAAAACCGAGTCATAAAGATCATTTTAGAAAGAAATTTGGCATACGTGCAAATCAGCGCATATTATTGTATCAAGGCACGATTGCTCCTAACCGAGGATGTGAGTCCTTAGTGGAAGCATTTAAAGAAATGCCCGAAGATTATGTGTTGGTTTTCCTAGGATATGGACCACTTTGGAATACCATTTGGGACAGGAGTAAAGATCAAGCAAATATATTCATGCATGAAGCAGTAGACATGGATGTATTATTGGAATATACGGCCTCCGCGGACATTGGCATATATTCTGTGATCAATTCTAACCCTAGTCATGATTACTCTTTAGGGAACAAGGTCTTTGAATATATTATGGCAGGACTTCCGATTATATCTACTGATCTAAAAGGGGTTCGCGATTTCTTACCTGAAGATTTCACTATTTTTATTGAAAAATTGGAGGCTCAATCAATCAAAAATGCGATACAACAATTGGATCAAAAGCCCGCTGATCAATTAGAACAAGCTATTCAGCAATTTGCGCAAACAGCCAATTGGAATGAAGAACAAAAGAAGCTCTTGAATATTTATGCCCATGCTTAAAACTAAGGTTTGCCATATCAGCTCTTTGCATCCTGAAAAAGATCATCGGATATTTTTCAAGGAATGTGCTTCTTTGGCCAAAGCAGGCTATGATACTCATCTGATTTTATGTAATCGTAGGGCTTTTAATGAACTAGATGTTGAGGTGCATAATCTGACCTTTGAATACACGAATAGGTTCGACCGTATTAAAAAGTCATTGGTGTATATTTTAGGCAAGGCCATAGAGCTAGATGCTGAAGTTTATCACCTGCATGATCCAGAATTATTGATGATTGCTAAACGCTTGAAAAAGCTGGGTAAAAAAGTCATTTATGATGCACATGAGGATGTACCTATACAAATTCTAGGGAAGCCATATATTCCAAAATGGCTCCGAAAACCAATTGCTCGGATTTACCGCAGTTTTGAGGCCAATATTTGCAAGCAAATTGATGCAACAGTGGTTGCAAGTCCTTCCATGCTACCCAGATTTGAATCCTATAACCAAGCAGTAGGTTTATTTAATTTCCCACAATGGAGAAGAGCGGAATCGGTGGATTGGAATAATCGAGAGCAAGCCATTTGCTATGTAGGTACATTAACAGAGAACAGAGGTCTATACAATATCTTAGAGGCTATCAAAGATTTAGATTTGACCTTTTATGTAGCTGGTAATTGGCACAGCAAGACCTTTGAGCAAAAATGTATGGCACACCCCGCTTGGGGTAAGGTAGAATTTTTGGGGTATATCGATCAAGTTCAGCTCTACGGGCTTTTAAGTCGTGTAAAAATTGGTCTTTCTATGTTATATCCTTTACCGAATTATAAGCAAGCATACACAGGGAAAATGTTTGAATATATGGCCGCAGGTATTCCAGTATTGGTATCTGATTTTGAACTTTGGAACCAAGTTGTGGATCAAGCTGACTGTGGTCAGACTTGCCCACCTCAAAATACAGAAGCACTAGGCACAAGTATTCAAGCCATGCTAGATGATGACCAGCAGTCCGCATTACAAGGTAGAAACGGGCAACAAGCAGCTAGAAAATATTATAATTGGTCTAGCCAAGAAAAAAAGCTCTATGAGCTATACGATTCACTTTTAAATACTGCTGATGAAATGGCCTAAAGTCAGTTTAGTAGTTCCCTGCTTTAATGAAGCTGCGTTTATAAAGGGTATTCTTTTGGATATCGAGCAACAAAATTATCCATTAGAACTCATTGAACTCTTCGTAGTAGATGGACGAAGCACAGATTCCACTAGAAGTATTTTTGAAGCAGTTCAACCCACACTAAACTACACGGCCATGATTCTAGACAATCCTGAGCGGATTGCACCAATTGCTATGAATTTAGGTATAGAAGCTGCAAGGGGAAAGTATATTTTTATTTGGGGTGCCCATGCCTCCTACCCTATAGATTTCATTACAAAAATGGTTCAGTTGGCCGAGACTACAGCAGCAGATTGTGTTGGAGCTGTATGTCATACAGCTCCAAGGGCATCAGGAGCGAAGGCCAAAGCTATTGCAGCTGTATTGTCGCATCCTATTGGTGTAGGTAATGCTAGCTTCAGAACAGGTGTACATGAGGTCAGTGAAGTAGACACGGTTGCTTTTGGCTGTTATCCGCGTAAAACATTTGAAAAGTACGGCCTTTTCAATCCCAGATTGGTGCGCAATCAGGATATCGAACTCAACAAAAGAATAGTCAATCAAGGAGGAAAAATTCTATTAGATCCGAATACTACCTGTACTTATTATGCCCGATCCGATTTTAAATCCTTTTGGAAGAATAATATGGGCAACGGTGAATGGGTCATACGCACCGCTAAAATTACTGGTCAAATAGCTGCTTTGTCCCTTAGACATTTTATTCCATTGTGCTTTGCCCTTGGATTTTTGCTTAGTCTGGGCACCTTTACAGCCAATCTGATTTTTGAATTGGTAACCTGGCAACAAAGTTTAGTGTTGCTATTCCCCATTGGATTGTACTTTTTCATTATTGGGCTTGTTTCACTTAGAACTGCTACGAAGCAAAAGCAAAGTAAGCTCTACCTGTGGTTACTTTTGGCTTTTTTTGTTTTACATCTCTCTTACGGCCTAGGGAGCATCAAAGGCTTATTAAAAAGGTACTAGAAATCAATGAATTAAAGTATTTTAGGCATTTGGTCGCAAAAAAGACTATATTGAGCATTATTTTACTTTTAGTGGTCAGAAATGACTGATCACAATCAACATTTTTTTATGAATATTTTCGTTGCAAAGTTGAACTACAATTCAACTGAAGACCAGGTGAGAACTCTTTTCGAAGGATACG
>CAXQNQ010000260.1:0-12341 GCA_964225135.1 Mesoflavibacter profundi | reverse complement strand
TCCAGCTGTTTGAATAGCTCCACCAAAAAGCAGCAGTTTTTCAGTTAGTGTGGTTTTTCCAGCATCCGGGTGACTGACAATCCCAAATGTTTTCCTCCTATTAATTTCTTCTACAAATCCCATGAATGATAGTCCTTTAAAACGCAAATGTAGCTATATAATTTATCATATACACTTGTCTTACTTGGAAATATATTGATTTTACATTTTTATTTAGCTAGCAGTATATATTTCATTATTTTGGGCATCTAATCAAACCAGACCTATGGCTCAGATTGCTAGCATCATAATCTTAGGTATCCTCGCCCAGTATTTAGCTTGGAAAACCAAAGTCCCTGCTATATTACCCTTGATATTAGTAGGCTTATTTGTGGGTCCACTCTCCGTATATTGGAATGAAGGAGAAATTTGGATGAAACCAATATTTGATGCCAACACTCAAGAAGGATTATTCCCAGGACAGTCTTTATTCTACTTTGTATCTTTATCCATAGGTATTATTCTTTTTGAAGGTGGCTTAACCCTAAAACGATCCGAAATACGGGAAGTGGGTCCTTCTATACTTAAGTTGATCTCACTTGGATCAGTTATTACCTTTGTTGGTGCTGGACTGGCTGCGCATTATATTATGGGTTTATCCTTACCCATTTCATTCCTATTCTCTGCGCTAATCATAGTTACTGGACCAACTGTAATTGCTCCAATCCTACAAAATGTACCATTAAATAAAAGTGTCTCAACAGTTTTAAAATGGGAAGGTATTTTAATTGACCCTATAGGTGCTACAGCAGCCGTTTTGATGTATGAGTTCATCCAATCTTCCCAAGGAGGAGTGGAATTCACCTCTGTTGTTCTAAAGGAATTCTTAACTATAGTCTTGATAGGAACGGCCATGGGAACATTTGCGGCACTTTTCCTTCGCTATTTATTGAAAAAAGATCTAATACCACACTTTTTACTTAATGTGTTTACTCTGGCACTAGTTCTTCTGGTATTCGTAGGTTCAGACTTTTTAGCACATGAAAGTGGACTACTTACTGTAGTGGTTATGGGTACCGTAATGGCTAACCTAGATGTGCCAAGACTTTCTGAAATTCTTTATTTCAAAGAAAGTTTAAGCGTGCTTCTAATTTCCATACTATTCATATTACTTGCAGCAAATATCAGTATGGAAGACTTACAATTACTTCTAGACACAAGAGTCTTACTACTATTCCTAGTGATCATTCTTTTGGTTAGGCCATTGGGAGTATTCTTATCTACTACAAATGGCAACCTCAGTATCAATGAAAAACTGTTCATTTCATGGGTAGGACCAAGAGGTATTGTGGCTGCAGGAATTGCCTCCCTATTTGGTTTAAAACTAGCTAACGATGGTGTGCCCAATTCGGAGTATATAACTCCACTAGTATTTATGGTCGTACTAGGAACAGTTGTCTTAAATGCTTCTACAGCTAAAATGTTCGCACGATTCCTTCGGGTAATGCAAGTTGGATCAGATAGTATTTTGATCGTAGGAGCTAATCAAGCAGCCATATTAATAGCACATTGGCTAAAAAGTAACAATCGAGATGTTCTTTTATTGGATAATTCCCCTTCCAATATTTATCAGGCTAAAAATCAAGGTTTAGATGCTATAGAAGCCAACTTGTATAAAGATAACATGGAGGACAAAGTCCAATTATTGGATATGGGTTATATGATAGCCATGACCGGATCAGATGAGGTAAACAACTTCGCGATCAAAGAATACAGCCATATCTTTGGAGAAAAAGGTGCCTTTAGATTGATCACTCAACAGGAAATGAAAGGGAAAGAACCTCAACCAGACAATCTTTTATCCTACCAAGATGATTACCTAAATATTAATGAAGCAGCTAGGGACTATCCTATGATTCATGAACTTGAAATTTCAGGCGGGTTAAAGGAGTTTGAAGAAAAAATGAAAGTACTTAAATCTAGCTCTAAAAGTATACCTATTTTCACCAAATCACCGGATGGTCAAATAGAAAATATACCATTGGACGGGCCTAAGGTCGACCTTGAACAAAGCTTCCATATCGTCTATTTAGGAGAAGAAATTAAATAATAAAAAAACCCGACACATGGTCGGGTTTTTTTATTTTCTATTGATACGCTTAATAGCTAAATATAATAGTATAACAAAGATTAGCATCCCTATACCCCAATACATCCAATTAAGCGTTCCTAATTTTCCAAAAACAGCAATAAATATGATTCCAACTAAAAATACCGTTGGAACTTCATTCCACACCCGTAAGAAATATGAGTCTTGTGGTTCTCCTGCCTCAATTTTTTTAATGCGCTTTTTACAAAGAATGTGATAAACCGTTAATAGAACCACAAACAATAATTTAGCGTGTAGCCAACCTGGAGTTCCACTCTCCACACTCATATAAGCTGGATTAGCAGCTATCATCAGCAAGCCAAAGGTCCAAGTAATCATCATAGATGGATTCACAATAGCCTTATACAGGCGCCACATCATTGCGAGGTAGTTGGTTTTCAAAACCGCAGCACCATCTGCTTGCTTATCCGCTTCAGCATGATAAACAAAGATGCGCCCTAAAAAGAATAAACCTGCAAACCAAGTAACCATACCAATCAAGTGCAGGGATTTAAAAACTGGAATATATTCAGCCAAAAAATTCATAAGTAATAGTTTTCCACAAAATGATGAAAAATAAAATAAAAGCGCATTACTCATTCACACAATCTTAAATTTGCTAGGTCAATTAACTCAATAAATGATACGCAAATAGACTAGACAAATACGCTAAAGCGGTCATAAACAAAAATTGACTTATAGGCCATTTCCAAGATTTAGTTTCTCTGTAAACTACAGCCAAAGTACTCATACATTGCATAGCAAATACATAGAATAACAGTAGAGATAAGGCCGTGGCAGTAGAAAATAATGGAAGGCCAGTTTTCGGATGCTTGGATTGTTCCATTTGTTGCCTTAAAGAACTATCGTCATCACCAGACTCAACCGCAAATAAGGTTGCCATTGTACCTACAAAGACTTCCCTAGCGGCGAATGAAGTGATCAAGGCAATACCTATCTTCCAATCGAATCCCAAAGGTTCAATAACGGGTTCGATAAACTTACCCATATGGCCTATATAGGACACTTCCAATTTCTTTGAACTCAATAAATATTCCGCCTCTGAATCACTTAAATCTTGCTCATTGACTATTAAAGCAACCTCCTGCTCCACTTGAGTCATTTTGTCTTTTGGTCCATAAGATGATAAGCCCCAAAGGACTATGGAAATAATGAAAATGATCTTGCCCGCTTCCCACACAAATGTTCGAACTTTTTCCAAGACAACATAAAAGGCATTTTTGAAATCTGGTCGTTTGTATTCTGGCATCTCCAGTAAAAAGTAACTCTTACTATATGACTTTACTATGTATTTCATGGCTAATGCAGACAGTAGTGCGCCCAAAATACCCAGAAAATATAATCCTCCAAAAGCCAAACCTTGCAGATTAAAAATCCCCCAAACTTGTTCACTGGGAACTACAAATCCTACAAGCAAAGCATATACTGGTATCCTAGCTGAACAAGAAATCAAAGGAGCTACCATAATCGTTATCATCCGTTCTTTCCAGTCTGGAATGGTTCTACTACTCATGACAGCCGGAATAGCACAGGCAGCACTCGACACCATAGATACTAATGATCGTCCATTCAAACCAAAGAGCTGCATCAAACGATCAAACATAAATGCAACTCTTGATAAATATCCTATCTCCTCTAGTACAGCAATCAATAAGAATAGAATAGCAATCTGAGGAATGAATATAATTACTCCTCCCACACCAGCTATAACTCCATCGGTTAACAAACTCGTTGTCCAATGATCTGGTAAAGAGGCCGAAACATAAGCAGATAATTGTCCAACTGCCGAATCAATCAAATCCATAGGATAGGAGGCCCAAGCATAAATTGCTTGAAATACAAAGAGCATTAGAACAACAAAAATCAATGGTCCAAAAACTGGGTTCAATAGAATTCGGTCTAAACGGGTAGTTATTTCTTGTAAGCGAGATTTAGCCACTCGGTTCATGGCACGTTCTACAATAGGTTCAAATGTAGCGCACCGACTCATAGTATCCTCCAGTTGTCTGTCCAGTGGATGATACGCCATCTCTTGCTTGAATGCATCAAAAGCAGCTTGTTGATCTGCTTTTACTAACCACTCACTATTATGGAAAACTTGATAGAATAGATAATCCGGCAGGGCATCCCAAACGGGACTATGTTCGGCTTTGAATTTTTTTAACTCAGGTGAAAGATTAAAAGATTCTTTTGACTGAAGTTCAAATGTGCCTTCATCCAATAATAAGGACTTAAAAGTATCTATCCCCTTCCCCGTTCTACTTGAGACTGCACAAACAGGACAGTGTAGAGCTTTGCGTAAATATTTTGCATCAACTTCAATACCATTGTCTTCTAATAAATCAATCATATTGAGCACCAAAATGATCGGTATCCCACAATCTTTCAATTGAGAAAATAATAGTAAATGTCTTTCTAGTTGATTTACATCTGCAACAAAAACGATTAGATCTAAGGCTGTTGTTTCACTTAACAAACCCTTCAAAACCACTCGCTCATCTTTTGAGTCCGGATATAAGCTATACGTACCAGGGAAGTCTACAACAGAGAATGACTGATGCCCAACATCAAATACACCTGTTTTTTTATCAACAGTAACTCCAGGAAAATTTCCTGTCCTCTGCCTCAAACCAGTAAGACTATTAAACAAGGTAGTCTTTCCACAATTTGGGTTTCCAAATAATCCAATCCTTCTCACTGGCTCTATTGCTTACTCACTAAAATATATTTCAAATAAGTTGCTCGAATAGCTAGTGTCATTTGTCCTGATTGAATAGTAATAGGGCCCATGAAGGGGGCATGATTCAACAACTTGATACGTTGACCAGGTCTAATACCCATCTCATATAATCTATTCATTAAACCCTTATCAAGGATTTGCTCAATCTTAGCAGATTCTCCAATTTGTAGCTTCGATAATTTGATACTCATTACCCGATTCTTAATTAGATTCAGTCCAAATAACAAACAAATATAGCAAAATACATTCATAGAAAGCTATTCGTGTGAAAAGGTGACAAGAATCAGGGAATCTGTTAAAATAGTCTTAAACTCCCTAACGGAATTAATCCCTTTGCATTACAAGTAGTCAAACCCTCCAAATAACATGATATGAAAAATAGAATTGTAAATCAGAACCTAACTTTTCTAGCATTAATAGCTGGATTATTCTTATTAATACCTACCACCTCTAAAGCCCATACCGGTATTATAAAGTGGAGTGTTATAGGTAAAAAAACAGTTGATTACAAATTGGACAAAGATGTATTCTGGGTAAGTCCTAGAGCACCTAAATACAGAAAATTGCAGTTAAAAGTAACTGGTGGTCGTTTAAATATGCACAAATGCGTAGTCCACTTTATGAATGGTACCAAACAAAACATCAACCTAAAAGGTAATTTCAATCCTGGGGATTTAAGTAGAGTGATTGATCTCAATGGAGATAAGAGAAGAATTGAAAAAGTGGTGTTTGTTTATGATACCAAATTCAGATCAAATAAGCGGGCAAAAGTCACCTTATTAGGCTATCACTAATTATAAAAACAAGGTCTGAATTCAGACCTTGTTTTTTTTAAATATCTTTAGGACATAATTCTACTTATGTCAAAGTCTTCTCCTAAACTACAGGTCGTCCTTGAAAGTCCAAAATGGATTATTGTAAATAAACGAGCAGGACTAATCACGGAATCCAATCCTTTTGAACACTCCTTAGAAGATGAAGTAAAAGCTTACCTAAAGTCAACTAATAAAGTGCCTTTTCTAGGTATAGTCCATCGCCTAGACAGAGTTACCTCTGGACTTATAATTTTTGCTAAAAAGCCATCCGCCTTAAAAGCGTTGAACAAAATGATGGAGCACAAATCGATCAAAAAAACTTATCAAGCGCTAACTAGCCATCCATTACCCCAGAAAAAAGGAATCGCTGAACATTACATATTTAAAGACCAAAAATCGAAAAAGGCTCTTATTAGTGTTCACAAAAAAGAGGGCTATAAGCTTGCTCGGTTATCCTATAAACTTGAAAAAGCTAAAGAACAAAACTTATTATATCAAATTGACTTACAAACGGGAAGATTTCATCAAATAAGAGCCCAATTTGCCTTTTTAGGTGCTCCTATCCTTGGAGATACCAAATATGGCGGAACCCCAGTAGATTCCAATGCTCCACTTACTACTATATACCTACACGCACACTCCCTAAAATTCCCTGAAAATGATTTAAATCTTCCTCAACAAGTAAGCGTGCCTGCACCCTTTCTTTAGCGCATCAGCGTAATGCTTCCTTCATAGAGCATGATAACCCCATCGATAAATTCAATTTGGGTATAAAAAGCATATACTCCAGCTGTAGCTTGCTCCCCATTAATACGTCCATCCCAGCCTAAGAAATTATCATTTAGAGGAAAATTAGTTGCCTGGTACACTTGATTACCCCAACGATCAAAAATCTCTAGTCGTTTAACTTCAAGAGCCGCCGCATTTCCATAAATAGTGAAGTTATCATTCACCCCATCAAAATCTGGAGAAAAGACATTCGGAATATATATAGGCCGCAGTTTCTCAACAATGACCAAAACTGAGTCGCGCTCAGAACAGCCCAAATCATCCACTGCCTCTAAATAAAAGTAAGTGTCGTCTACTGGAAAAGCCTCTGGATCCAAGCAATCAGTACAAGCCAAAAGAGAATCGGTCAAAATCCAACTAGTAGAAGTATTATCAGGGCTTGGTGCATTGACAAAGCCATTCAAGAAAGTTGTTTCACCCAAACTAATCACCTGCTGCTCACCAGCATCCACAATGATAGGTGGTGGATTGACTAATAATTGGTCCAAAGAGTCAATACAACCTTTTATATCTTGTACATATACAGTTTGAACACCCGCTCCTAAACCTACAAAAGAACCTACAGGTTGAAAGAATTCACCATCGATACTATACTGATAAAAAGGAATTCCACCTGTTCCTTCCACCTCGATGAATCCAGAATTCGTATCATAACAAATAGGATCTCCAAAGTCTTCTAAAGTTAAATCTAAATTGAAGCTAGGGTCACAACATTCCAAAATTGGAACAACAGTAACATCCGTTACAATACAACCAGCATCCGTTTCTGCCTGTAAAACCACTGATTTGTCTCCAAAGCTATTATAGACAATTTCATGGGGACCAGGTCCAGTTGCTGTACTTGGTTGTGCACCCTCGCCAAAATACCAGGTGAAATTGGCTGTCATACCTGCGGGAATAGTGGCCGCTTGCACGAAGCTAACGGTATCCACATCACAACTTACATCACCTTCTGGATCAATTTCGAAATCTAGCTTTGGACCTAAGAAAGTACCAGACCCGCCAAAATCTACTGTATATCCATTCCCATTATTCGTGAAATTATTAATGATGAGCACATAGGATTTCCCTGATTCCATCATTAATGGCTCTAAGAAATTATCATCTCCACTAGAACAACCAGGTGTTTCTAGTTGATCCGTTGAACCAGCTTGTAAACCAGTTTGTCCCATACAGGATAACCAATTAGACAATGGGGCTCCAACATTTTCGCCAGATGCCATACAGCGTAATAAATCCAGATTGCTACAATCATCTATACCATTGGTCATCTCAAATAAAGCAAAATCTAAGTCATCTGTACTAACTAATGGACTTAGTACAAAAGTCAAAGAACCAGACTGATCACATGTCCATTTATACCATGCAGAACTGAATTCATTACCCAAACAGGTACCAGCAGTTTCATTTAAAATATTCCCCTCTCCAAGGACTGAAGGCACTGTAAAGCCTGATTTATCGCAAAGCACCACTCCTGTAGGACAATCTCCGTTGGGATCTGGCACAGCGTTAAAATTATTCACACACAGCTTGAATGATCCTCTGTCATCATTTCTCGCTGAAATTCTGATAAAATATTGTTGTCCTGGGATTAAGTTTTGTATCTGAGTTTCTACAGAATTAGCCCCAAAAGCATCTGAATTACATGCCAGTTCGGTCAAATCTCCACAAAACCCTTCATAAATAATCATTTGTGGATCTTCTAAAGATCCTCCTGGATTAGGAATGGTAGCGCCTTCCACACTTACACTTAATGAATTGGCCTGTGCAGTGAACCTAAACCATATATCATTACCTGTACTTGGCCAACAAACCCCAGTGGGATCTGAGGAAGGTGTTGCTTGGTTATTATTATATGCGCCATTGGAAGAACACCAATTGTCTAAATCTGTTAATTCAGTTGCACCTAAACAAAGGTCATTCAATTGTTGACCAAAAGATTGATACGATGTAAAAACACCAGAAATGAATAAAATGAACAGTATGGTTTTCTTCATAATATCTAAACGTAGAATTAGGGGGATAATCTAAAATATTAAACTATAACTCTATGAGATGCATAGTTCTTACTCAAAGATGAATGATTATTTATAATTTAGCTTAAATTTTAAGAATACTTTATGAAAAAGTTCTTACCCAACTTGATAACGCTCATTAACCTATTTTGTGGTATAAATGCGCTGATTTTATGGCTTAATGCTCAATATGAGCAAGCTTTTACTTTTATTGTTATTGCCGCGGCAGCAGATTTCCTAGACGGATTTGTAGCTAGATTATTAAATGTAAGCTCGGAAATTGGGAAGCAACTAGACTCCTTATGCGATTTGGTTTCATTCGGTGTTTTTCCTTCTATTATTGTTTATACTTATTTAAACGCAAATCTAAGCTTAGCTGAATTTCAACCATATGCAGCATGGCCAGCTTTTCTTATTGCTTTAGGGGCTGCATTTAGACTTGCTACATTCAATATTGATACTAGACAAACAACAGATTTCATCGGGCTAAATACCCCTTCCTCAACTATTTTTATACTTGGACTATATTTTATTGAGTCACAACAAGTCTTTGGCTTGGACACTTTAATCAAGCATCCATTATTTTTATACGGTATCTGTATTATCATTCCAATTTTAATGAATACAGAGATCAATATGTTTGGCCTGAAAATCAAATCGTTTACCCTTAAAGGAAATGAACTCCAATTAATTTTGTTATTCTTTAGTGCTGTATCCATTATTTTACTTGGTTGGGCTGCTTTATCCTTTATTATTTTGTTCTATCTTATATTATCAATACTATTTCACAATAAGCGACTAGCAAATTCTTAAGATGCTTTATATAGTTCCAACACCAGTAGGCAACCTAGAGGATATAACTTTTAGGGCACTTCGAATTCTTAAGGAGGTTGAGTTAGTCTTAGCTGAAGACACAAGGACTAGTAAAAAACTATTCTCACACTTTGAGATAGATACCCCTCTTAAAGCATACCATGCGCATAATGAACATCAAATTCAAGAAGAAATTCTGAATATGCTTGAAGCGGGAAAAAATATCGCTCTTATTTCAGATGCTGGAACGCCAGGTATTTCCGATCCAGGTTTCCTCATTGTAAGAAGTTGTATTGAAAAAGGTTTTCCAGTAAGCACATTACCGGGAGCAACGGCATTTGTACCCGCATTAGTGAGCTCTGGATTGCCTTGCGACAAGTTCTATTTTGAGGGCTTTCTGCCACATAAAAAGGGTCGTCAAACTAGACTACTATTTCTAAAAGAATTACCGCATACCTTTATCCTATATGAATCTCCAAATAGGTTGCTCAAATTATTAGCTGAACTAGAAACGCATTGTGGACAAGAAAGAAGAATTTGTGTTTCTAGAGAAATCAGTAAAATCTATGAAGAGCACCGAATTGGAACTGCCCAAGAACTTATACAACATTATTCTAATAAAAAACCTAAAGGGGAGATTGTGGTAATCATTGAGGGGAAACCCACTGTAAAAAAAGTAAAGGGTAATAAATACAAAGATCAATCAGCTGGATAATCATTTAAGCGTTGCTTGTAAAGAACAGCATAAGCACTAAAATATACATGCATAAAAAAAGGGCCCTGAATTGAATCAGAGCCCTCTTTTTTATTCTGCAATCGCTAATTACTTAACGATAACCATTTTGTTAGTTGCAGTGTTGTTAGCAGTCTCAACTGTGTAGTAAACAACTCCTGTAGCAGCAATATCATTTGCGTTTACATTGATTGAGTTGTAACCTTTAACAGCAGCTTGATTGATAACAGCTAGTACTTTACCTTCTACTGAAGTGAAAGTAATAGTAGCATTTCCAGCCTCTACAGCATTGTAACCGATAACAGTTTCAGTAGAGAATGGGTTAGGTGTATTTTGGTATACTGCGAAAGTGTTAGCAGTAGCTCCGTTGAATGCAAGAGCAACATTAGCAGCTTCAACTGCACCAGTTACAGCTTCAGCAGTTGTAACTTTAGAGTTGATAGACAATGCAGAGCTCAATTGTACATTCTCAGTAGCAACGAAAACAGCAGTAAATAATACCTGACCAGCAAGATCAGTTGACTCAGCAGCATTCCAAGCAGTTGTCAATGAACCAGCATCTACAGATGCAAATCCAAAGTTCTCCTCTTTTGCAACACCGTACTCAACATCTACTAACTGAAGACCTGCGAAGTTCAAAGTAAACTGGTAACCCATAAGAGCTTCCTCAGTTGTGAACTCAACAGCTACAGTCTCACCAGCTTTAACAGCTTTGTCAGTAGCATTGATGTTGATAGTTGAACGATTTTGAGCACCAGCAAATCCAACGTTTGCATCACCAGTTACATCACCAATTTTAACAGCGATGAAGTTAGCATCAGCATCAGCATCGATATTGTTAATGTTTACAACCTCAGCAAATCCCCAAGGGTTGTTATAATCAAGTACCTCAGCAGCGTCAACAAATCTCCAAGAAGTGTTGTTAGGGAATTCAGTTTCAATCTGAAGTATAGCCTTACGGATAGAAACGATATCAAGTGTTGTGATTGATGCAGAATTGTTTGCATCAGCAGCAATCAACTTGTATGCAGAATCCAATTCTTGAATACCTAAGATGTGCTGAGTAATCTTAACGATATCGAAAGTAGTAACACCGTTAGTGATGTTATCCTCTAGTGATGGAGCGATAGAAATATCAGAACCAGCAGCTACACCAGTGATTTCGTAAGTACCATCTGTAGTAGTTGTAGCAGTGAATAGACCACCATTGATTTCTACAGTTACACCGTTAACAGCGTCAACAGACTCCGTATTAATAGCACCTGCTACAGTCAATGATCCTGTACCACATGCATTTAAGTTATCTTGTACGTTCAATGTAACAACACAGAAATCGTAAAGACCAGCTGCATCAAATACATACATCTCAAGACCATTTGAACCTAGTTGGCTACAGTCGAAAGTCAATTCTACAATTGTGTTAGCAGCATCGAATGCAAATGTTAATTCATCTTCAAGAGTACAGTTGTCAGAAGATGCGAAATTGAAGTCAGCGGCATTAACTGTTGCCATTCCGTCACCGTTTATTAGCATTAGGTCAATAACTAACTCATCTGTACAGTATGCAGTAGGAGCTTTCTCCTCTACTACTACCAATCTTACGATTGTTGCAGCGTTACCACATGGATCAATTACAGTGTAAGTAACATTGTACTCACCTGCAGGTACATTGAAGTATGTTCCGTTAGCTCCATATCCAGCAAGATCTCCATCATTCAAAGAGATATTGTAGTTATCGTTAGTACATCCACCTTCAACAGTGATATCATCCAATGATACTGTAGAAGCGTAACATGCGTCAGCATCAACCTGAACAGTGAAATCTTCTGCAGATACAGTTGGAGCAACATTATCCTTAACGTGGATAGTCTGAATAAATGTGATATAGTCTGATCCAGTCACGTTATAATCAAAGTTTGGTACAGTTGCCAATGATCCTTGAGAAGTTGTAGGGTGGTAAGTACACCAGTTGATTACTTCCCACTCACGGATAACTTTGAAACAAGCGTCAGTTCCAGGAGCAGCGAATACTTGATCAGTGTATGATACAGCGATCATCTCACACTCATCGTTAGAAATAGACGGGTTACCGAAATCAAGATCTTCGTAGTTACAATCAGCATCTACTGGCTGATCGAAGTCAGCAGGGAATGATACATTCCAATCAGATACATGGTAGATTTCGATAGTTTGCGTACAAGAAACAGGTCCGTTTCCTGAAGCATCAACGATATTTTCCCACTTACGATCGATTGTTCCTTCTCCACATTGATTTACTGAATAAGTA
>CAXQNQ010000259.1:0-28023 GCA_964225135.1 Mesoflavibacter profundi | reverse complement strand
CTTGAAGTGTCATTTTTTTCTTTGCAAAATACAAAAAAGGTGCTTTAAACATTTAAAGCACCTTTTTTCTTAATCGTGATCATGTCCACCGAGTTGGCAACAAGGTGGTAGATTGTCATATGCCTTTTGGTTGGCTTTTACATCATCAGCCTGATAACCTACTGAAGCTACTTTTTGACGAATGGCGTCTAAACTGATTTTAGACATATCGTACTTTACTCTCAATTTTTTGGAAGTAATATCCAATTCTGCAGTTTCAATACCATCTAAGCTATTCACAGCCTTTTCAATAGTTTGTTTGCACATACCACATTGAGCTGTTGTTTCAATTTTAGCCTTTTTGGTTTGACCAAAGCTCAAGCTTGCAACAAGCATAAGGCCGAATAATAATCCTAATTTTTTCATATTCTGTTTATTTAATAATCCAACGCATACCTACATAAGCTCTTATCCCTAATGTAGGTGCATAGATCTGTGATGCATTAAAATAATTACTGAACGGATTCTCGAAATCAATAATGGCATTTTTTTGTGTGAAATTAGTCAGGTTTTCTCCTCCAATATAGGCTTCGAATTTATCCGTAAATTTCTTATTAATATGGATGTTAATCAATTGAAAGGCTGGTGTTTCGCCTGTGAATGGGTCCATATTGATTTCTTCTGATACGCCATTCATCAAGGCAAACCTTTGTTTACCCACTAATTGAGTACTTAGATTAAAATCCCAAATTTCTCTATTACTAGTATACTCTAAAGTTATTAGACCTCTATTCTTAGCGAAAAGCGGTGGTGTTCTAAGCCCATTTTCGAAACCAACTTCATAGTGATTAAACTTATAGGCTCCACGAAGTCTCAAGTTTTTGTTGAGCTCTAGATTAGCCATCACTAGGAAGTATAGAGAACGAGTTTCATCCCTTTGGTTATAAAAATGAACTTCATTATACATTTGCTCCATATCCAAAACAATTTTGTTTTGTAAAATACTGTAGTATGCATCAGCATTAATGACAAAAGTTCTTCCTTTTAAATTGGTTTCCTTAGTGAAGTTAGCTCCGAAATTCCAAGCTTCTTCCATATCTAAGTCTTCATCAATATGGAAATTAGCATTAGTAGCTAGTAATCCTATGTTTTCAGAGAAAATATAAGGCGTCTTGTAGCCTTTCCCAGCGTTAAGACGAATGACTGACTTCTCGCTGAAATTATATTTCATACTTACTCTTGGACTAACAAGTAGCCCATATAAATTATGTTGATCTACCCTTAATCCTGCAATAAGGCCTGCATTCTCTAAGAATGATCCTTTATCATTTGTTGAATAAGTAATGGTCTCTGAATCTGATGGCTCAAACTTATCCTTGAAGGTTGTTGAAAAATCAAAAAATACCCCCGCTTGCTGTTCATTTAAGTTATAATCTAGATCGATTAAAGTACTATTCAGATTAGAATAGGTGGCTGAAAATCCAGTCGATATTTTTGAATTTGGTCCTGGCTTACTAATAAACATAAAGTTTCCGTAAGCATAGTCTTGTTGGCCTGTTCTAGGCCTAAGTCGACCATAGCTCTCATTCAAACTATGTCGAGTTAAATTATATATGAATCCAATGGACTTATCTGGATCTTCAAATCCTACATATCCAACTTTTCCAAACAATTCTAATCTTTCATTGTCTAATTCAACTAGATAAGGATCAGTTAATCCCATATTGACTTGTCCAGAAAGGGTTTGGCTATTGATGTAGTGGAAATTGAGTTGAGATTTTAAATAGTTTCCTCTATAAAAAATTCGGTATAATCCATTCAGATTCGTTTTCTGAGGAGTATCCAAGAATAGATCGGCATTACCGTCTGTTTGGTTTCTGTTTCCTGAAGCATGTAGTAATGCACCCATACTCCACTTGTCTGTCATTGGATAATTCAAATGAAGATTGGCCTCCATTCTTCCGTAGGAATTGATGAAAGTATTCAAGAAAATTTTATCATCTTCCCATGGCTTTGCCAATTCAAAGTTGATCTGACCAGCAATATTATCAAATCCATTTTCAACCGTACCAATTCCCTTACTCAATTGAATACCTTTTACCCAAGTTCCTGGATAGTAATCAAAAAGATGAGGAGAACCCAAACCTTTAGCTAAAGGTCTTTTCTCAGCTAATAATTGGGTGTAAGCCCCACCTAAACCTAGCATTTTGACTTCTTTCGCACCAGTAACAGCATCTGAATAACTGACATCTACGGTACCATTCGTTTCAAAACTTTCTGCAAGTGAACAGCAGGCAGCTTTTCTTAACTCACCTTCACCAATGAATTCAATATTAGCCGTTTGTAAGGTGGATACATAATTATCACCTCTACCATCTCTAACTTCAAATTCTTGTAATTGAGTATTAGATGATAAGCTAATAACTAGGTCCGTCCCTTCGGTAACTTTTTCTTCAAAATTATTAAAGCCTACAAAACTAACAACAAGGGTATCTGACTCTTCAGATAGACTCAGTTCAAAGGTTCCATCAAAGGCTACAGTACCTGTGTTGGTATTTTTCCAATGAATAGTTGCTCCAGGTAATAGTTCACCAGATTCATCTACAACTTTTCCAGCAATGTAATCTACTTGTGCCATTAGGGAGCCAAAACTAAGACTCATCAAAATGGCGATAATATATCGTTTCATGATTGTGTTTAAATTTCTATTATAATGTTTAGCCTTCTACGAGGGTAGGAAGGCAGATTTAAGAGATTGACATTAAGTTGAAATCTAACACAAGTATTGTTGGATAAAGGCCTGTGTATGCCTTCGAATAGGGTGGCCATTATGGTCAAAGTCAATTTGACTATTATTCGATAGCTTTGAGCTATAAATATTTTGTGAATGGTGAAAAGGCAATAATACCTTAATAAAAAGGAATTCATCCAGTCTAAATTGAGACTTCTTAATAATCTCCTTAGCCAAATCGAGTTGTAGAAAAGTAATTTCTTTCTTTTCACAAGGTTCACCAGCCGGTGCATTAGAACAGCTTTTTTGAGTAGAGCAACAGCTGCTACTCATACTAAAGGAAGCTTGTTCATCTTCACAAGCGCTGAAAGCCATGTGTAGATGAGAAGAGCTTTCTTTTTTACAATGACAGTATACATCATACAATAGAACACCTACCTGGCTGAAAGAAATACTTCCAACAAGAGCAATAACCAATGTATGTTGTATAAATCTAATCATAGTACAAAAATACAGAAAAAAGCAAGGAGACGCTAGTCCCCCTCATTTTATTGTTTAGAGTACTTTTCAAGGTACTTTTCTAATTCTTCTTCATCTCCAGGATTGTAGCTACTATGTGTATATACAATATTCCCTTTTTTGTCTACTAAGAAAGTCTGTGGAATAAAGTTGAAATTGAATGCATTTTCCATCTCTGCTTGCTCGGCAGAAAGGATGGTATACTCCCAGCCTTTAGATTCCACCATCGGACCTACTTGTGCCATATTTCTTCTAGTATCAATAGTGATGGCTACTAACTCCGCATTATAGTCATTTTGCCAATCTTCATATAGATAAGAAATAGCGTCTAGTTCATTTTGGCAAGGCTTACACCAAGTTGCCCAGAAGCTGATAATCGTTAACTTATCATCCGGTTGACCGTAAGTATCTAAAAGGTTGATGGTTTTCCCGTTTAATGTTTTAGCATTCGCACTTGGAAGCTTCTTTTGTGCAAAAGCAACTAAAGCAAAAAGACTCAAAGCAACAGTAAGACAATATCTAAGTTTCATGGCTTATATTATTTTTATTTCAAAAGTACCTACAAGAAATGCAAAAAAGAAAATTTAATTGCGTGGATTGTAGAATATTTAACATGAATAAAAGATAATTAAGGGATTTTTTCAGAATACTTTAACTTGTTGCCAATTTTACAGCATATGAATTTGCACATCAAAAATATAAGGTTAATGAAACGCGCAATTCTTTTTTTACTGATTTTGAGTTGTTCGATGGGAATAACTGCGCAAAATGACGGTGGAAGACTAAGTGGGAAACTACACATCAACGCAAATGTCTTTTTAAGAGATTCTTTAATTGGAGCTTCTAATACACCACAGTTCGATCATCAATTCTTTGGATCTGAATCTTGGATGAATTTGAATTATTCAAACTGGGGATTTGATTTTGGGATTCGATTCGATTTTTTCCAGAATTCAAACTTACGTAATCCTAGAGCGTCTTATTCTGGCGAAGGAATTGGATTGTGGTATGTTCGAAAGAAAATCGATAATCTGGATTTTACCGTAGGTTATTTTTACGATCAAATTGGTTCGGGAATAATTTATCGCTCTTATGAAGAACGTGGTTTACCAATCGACAATGCGTTATACGGTATTCGAGGCATTTATTCAATTAATGAGGATTGGAGTTTGAAAGCATTTTCTGGAAAGCAAAAACAATTATTTACTTCCTATGAATCTTTGATTTCAGGCGTGAATCTAGATGGATTCTATATGCCAAACGAAGAGAAAAACTTAACCTTTGCACCCGGACTTGGCTTTGTGAAACGGACTCTAGATGATAACTCTATGAATGCCTTGGTAGCTTCTCTTGGAGATTATCTGCCAGAGGATCTGTTTATTCCAACATATAATGCTTACGCCTTTACTTTCTATAATACTTTGACTGCAGGGAAATTCAACTGGTATGTTGAAGGGGCCTATAAGACGCAGGATAATATTGTGGATTTGGAAGGAGAGCGTGTTTCTAAATTTACAGGAGATACGATCGTAGGTTCTCAATTTGTAGGTGAAGAAGGAACGGTATTTTACTCTTCATTATCCTATGCCAATAAAGGTTTGGGACTTTCCCTCGAAGGCAAGCGCACGGAGAACTTTGGATTCAGAACCCGCCCACAAGAGACTTTGAATAACGGTTTGGTAAACTTTTTACCACCTATGGCAAGAACGCATACTTATCGACTCTTAGCAAGATACGCTCCTGCCACTCAGGATAAAGGAGAACTAGCATTGAAGGCGGATATACGTTATGCTCCATCTCGAAAGATGTTGTTTAATGCTAGTTATTCACATATCGTCACATTAGACAATGCTCCGCTTTACGATGAGTTTTATTTTGAATATACTTATAAACCCAAAAGAACATTCAAGTTGACTACCGGTTTGCAGATGCAAACCTATAACCAGGAAGTTTTTGAGTTCAAGCCAGGTGTTCCAATTGTTGAAACCTTTACACCTTTTGTGGATGTGTTCTACAAATTGAGCAAAAAGCGCTCAGTAAGATTCGAAGGTCAATATATGGTTACAGGTGAAGACAAAGGAGTAAAACATGATTTTGGAGATTGGATTTATGGGGGATTAGAGTATAATTTCTCAAATAAATTCTCTATCTCGTTGACGGATATGTTCAATGTGGCTCCAGGTAAAAATTCCCCTGTAGATGATTCAGGTGAAAAATTGGCCATCCACTATCCAAGGTTCGATGTATTTTATATCAATGGGCCAACAAGAGTGTCTATTGGGTATGTCAAACAGGTGCAAGGAATTGTATGTTCTGGTGGAGTATGTCGTTTAGAACCTGCTTTCAGTGGTGTTCGGGCGAATTTAACTACAAGCTTTTAAAATGATGATGAAGAAAAACAAACTCTTTTTAATTGTATTGCTAGCGGCCTTCAGTTTTGGCTGTGAGGAAATTCCACCAGTAGTAGGAATGGATGTGACACCCATTGACCCTACGGAGGAACAAGTGAAGAATGTATTGATTGAAGAATATACTGGCGTACAATGTGTGAATTGTCCAGCAGGAGCTGCTTTAATTGACGGAATGAAACAGCAGTATGGTAGTAGATTGGTTCCAATTGCAGTGCACGCTGGGGGATTTGCTTTTCCAATTTCAGGCGCTTCAACTCAAGTATTTTTTAATACAAGTACGAATGCTTACATGAATTTTGTAGGTACACCATTGGCCTACCCAGCTGCTAATGTTGATCGCAATCTATTTGATAGTCAATTAGATATTATACAAGGTGCAAGTGATTGGGCAGCGTCTGTTGCGGAACGCTTAGAAGAGGAATTACTGGTAGAAGTATTTATTACTACAGAGTATGATGACAGTAATAGAACAGCGGATGTAACGGTAGATTTAAATCCAATAGCTAGTGTAGACCATGAAGATTTAATTCTAACTGTTGTCTTGTTAGAAGATGGCATTGTTGATGCACAAATAACACCAGATGGTACAGACCTAGAATATGTGCATAAACATGTACTAAGAGATTTCTTTACATCTACAAATGGAAATTCAATAGCACCGTTACAGGTGGGTAATGTAGTCAGTAATGAGTTTTCTTTAGTATTAAACGAAGATTTTGTGGCTGAAAACTGTGAAGTAGTAGCCTTTGTAAGTAGAGGA
Source organism: Mesoflavibacter profundi (assembly GCA_964225135.1). GTDB lineage: Bacteria > Bacteroidota > Bacteroidia > Chitinophagales > Saprospiraceae > AM-2324. The sequence goes on along the minus strand of CAXQNQ010000259.1, from coordinate 21,623 downwards.
GGTGCGGATAAAGAGGTCTTCCAAGTCAATGCAGTTCATTTGATTGAATAAAGGAAAGCAGAATAAAAAATGGGGCCTATGCATAAAAACAAATTGTATAGGCCCCATTTTTTTATATTCTTGCTGTCTAATACCAATTAAACCATAAGAAAATTATATTTTTGGCTTCTAAAATAGACCAATTTATCCTCTTCTAGAGGATTCTAATTAATACAGGAATACATGAAAGTTTCACTAAGTTGGCTAAAAAGCTACTTGAATCTAGATATGCCTGCTGAAGAGATAGGAGATATCCTTACAGACATAGGTTTGGAGGTTGAAGGAATGGAGGAAGTAGAGAGTGTACCCGGTGGATTGAAAGGGCTCGTGATAGGGGAGGTAAAGACCTGTGAGCGTCATCCAAACGCAGACAAATTAAGTTTAACAACAGTTGATGTTGGTGAAGAGGAAGATCTTCAGATTGTCTGTGGCGCACCTAATGTGGCAGCAGGGCAGAAAGTAGTTGTAGCTACGGTAGGTACCCTGTTGTATCCTACAGCTGGAGAACCTTTTAAGATAAAAAAGGGTAAGATCAGAGGGGAAGTGTCCATGGGTATGATTTGTGCAGAGGATGAAATAGGCTTGGGAACAAGCCATGCTGGTATTATGGTACTTCCTGCAGAAGTAAAGACAGGAACACCAGCTTCCGCATACTTCGATTTGGAATCGGATATCGTTTTTGAGATCGGCTTAACGCCAAATAGATCTGATGCGACTTGTCACATGGGTGTAGCTAAAGATTTAGCAGCAAGCCTAAAAATCAATAATGGCTTTACAGGAACAGTGCACTTGCCTGATGTTTCGGAATTTAAAGCAGGGTCTAAGGCTGTTATCCCAGTAACTATAGAACAAGCAGATGCTTGTCCTAGATATGCCGGCGTGTTGATTGAGGGATTGGAGGTAAAAGAATCTCCAGATTGGTTGAAGCAGCGATTGAATAGTATAGGAATCAAATCTACCAACAATGTGGTGGATGTAACCAATTTCATTTTACATGATATGGGTCAGCCCTTGCATGCTTTTGATTTAGATAAGATTGGAGGAGGAGCTATTCGTGTTAAAACGGTAGATGCTGGTACTGAGTTTGTCGCACTTGATGAATCCGTAATTAAACTTCGAGCTGAAGATCTAATGATCTGTGATGCAAATGGAAAAGGCATGTGTATTGCAGGAGTATACGGAGGTCTAAATAGTGGAGTTAGTGATACTACTACAAGTATTTTCTTGGAGTCTGCACATTTCAATGCTGGATATGTCAGGGTAAGTAGTATGAAGCATAATTTGCGAACAGATGCTGCAAAGGTTTTTGAAAAGGGGTCTGATCCGAATATAGCTGTACATGCATTAAAGCGTGCTGCTATTTTGATTACTGAAGTGGCTGGAGGTGAGGTAACATCTGAAATTTTTGATCATTATCCTGAAACCATTCAGCCTATTGAAATTAGTCTGACCTATAAGTATATCAACCAACTCATAGGAACCAACATTCCAGAGGATCAAATTCAGCAGATCATGGATGCGCTTGAAATGAAGGTAACGACCAAAAATGCAGATGGATTTACGGTTAAGATACCTACCAATAAAGCTGATGTGACCAGACCAGCTGATGTTGTAGAGGAAATTCTGAGAATTTATGGGTTGAATAATGTGCCAATGCCAGCTGATTTTAAGATGGCTGTAAATGTTGGTAAACATCCAGATCCAAGAAAGGTACAAGCGGAAATAGCTTCCTTATTAGTGGGAAATGGTTTCAATGAAATCATGGGGGTCAGTCTGAAGATGTCAGAAGTGTATAAATCTGTTCTGCCTTACCAAGATGAAGAATTGGTTTATGTGAATAATACATCCAATGTTACACATGATATCATGCGACCAGATATGTTGATATCTGGTTTGATGGCTGTAGAGCATAATCAGAATAGGCAGCATGCGGATTTGAGTTTATTCGAATTTGGAAGATCATATCGTAAAGAGGAGGACCAATTTATTGAGAAGCAGCACTTGAGCTTATTTATGACAGGCATGAGCAGTAGTGAAAGTTGGTTGAATCCAAAGCAGACTAAAGTTGATGTATATAGTTTGAAAGCAGTAGTTGATCACTTGCTTAACAGATTTGGCTTAAGTAATCTTCAAGAGTCTGCTTATTCGGATGAAACATATGCCTTTGCTTTGCGTTATCATAGAGGACCTCAAGTGTTAGCTACATTTGGAATGGTTCAACCAAAGATTGCAAAGGCAATGGGTATTAAGTCTGAAGTTTTCTATGCTGATTTGAACTGGAAAGCGCTGATTAAGACACTTAAAAAGCAGAAAATTCATTTTGAGCCGATGTCAAAATTTCCATCAGTTCGAAGAGATTTAGCTTTAGTTATTGAAAATTCTGTAAAATTTAGTGATATTGTACAGATAGCAAAGAAGCAAGGAAAAAAGCTTTTGAAGTCTGTAAACCTTTTTGATGTTTATCGAAGTGAGGAGCAGCTTGGGCCGGATAAGAAATCATACGCAGTTAGTTTTGTCTTTGAAGACCCGACCAAAACCTTAAAAGATAAAGAAATCACAAAGCTCATGGATAATTTAATGAAGGATTACGAAACTAAATTATCTGCACAGATTAGAAGTTAATTGATTTGCTTTGCATACATTAGAGGATATGCAAATAGACCAAAGAGTATCAGATATATATAAAAAAGTCCTGCGATTGACAGAGCAGAAAGAGTATTATCATAAACTCTGCATGCAGCTGCAGGCCAACAATAAAGAACTTACTGAAAAGCTATATGAGCGAGAAAATGCTTTTCAGGATATTTTGGAAAAACTGGAAGAAGCGGAAGATAGATTTAGGAGTAAAACAGAAAGTGACCCGAAAGAAAAAGCTCAGCTTAAGAAAAAATTAGAGCAACACGTTAAGGATATTGACGATTGCATAGATTGGTTAAAAAATATCTAAATAGGCATTAATGGATACTTCAGTTAAGGATAAAATGGATATTCAAATACTGGATAGGACTTACCCTATTGAGGTGTCGCCTGATAATAGAGCAGCCTTAGAGCTGGTGGTTAGTGATCTGAATCAAAAGCTGAACTTGTTTAAAAGCAAATATTCTAATAAGGATAAACAGGATAGTCTAGCAATGGTGGCCTTACAATTGGCCGTAGAACTCTCTGAATTTCAGCAGGAGTTCGAAGCTGTGGCAGAAGCAGAACACCTGCTTAATAAACTGAATGACGCTTTAGACCAAGTGGTTTAATTTTATTTACTTCCTTTCTTTCTTTTTCGTTTGTTCCCATTATATAAATACTAAATCTTAGTAGAATGGAACAACCTATGATAATGGGTATAGTAGGAGGACTTTTAGCAGGAGTCGTTATTGCTTACTTTGTAGTGAAATCACTGATGAGCAAAGGCAATAATTCAAAGATTTCTGAGATGAATGCTAAGTCCGACCTTATCATCAAAGAAGCAAAATTGTCTGCTGACCGAATCCTAAATGAGGCTAATAATAAAGCGAATCAAATACAATCAAAGTCAGAGTCGGAGAATGAACGCATCAAGCAAAAGAAGATTCAAGAAGCCAAGGATAAGTTTGCGCGCATGAAGAGCCAATACGAGACGGAAAAAACTCAACGTCTATTGGATCTAAAAGAACGTGAAATGGAGCTTAAAGCTCTAGATAAAGAGTGGAAGAGTAAAGAGGATAAATACCAGTCTAAAATGCAAGGTCTAGATAATAGAAAGAATGATCTAGATCAGGTGGAAGCAGAATTAAAAGCTGTTCGAGAGAATTTAGATAAACAATTGAAGATTGTAGCGAAGCGTAAAGAAGAGCTAGATCGATCTCACTCCGAGCACATTAAGGCTTTAGAAACTGTAGCTCGCTTGAGTGAAGAAGAAGCTAAGGAGCAATTATTGGAACAGGTGAAGGCTAAGGCGGAGACAGATGCTATGGCTATCATTAAAGACACCGTATCGCAAGCTAAGGCAACAGCTAATAAAGACGCGAAGAAAATCATCATTCAGACCATCCAACGTATGGGGGCTGAATATACAATTGAAAATACTGTATCCGTATTTAACCTAGATTCGGATGACCTTAAAGGTCAAATCATCGGTAGGGAAGGACGAAATATTAGAGCTTTAGAAGCTGCTACTGGTGCTGAAATCGTAGTAGATGATACACCTGAAGCAATCGTGATTTCATCTTTCGATCCAGTTAGAAGAGAGGTGGCCAGATTGTCCTTGAAGCGATTAGTAGCCGATGGCCGTATTCACCCTGCCAGAATTGAAGAGATCGTTGCTAAGACGAAAAAGCAATTGGAAGAGCAAATTATCGAAATAGGGGAGCGTACAGTCATCGACCTTGATATACATGGATTGAATCCATACCTGGTGAAAATGGTGGGTAGAATGCGATTCAGATCATCTTATGGTCAAAACTTATTGAAGCACTCCATTGAAACTGCTAACCTTTGTTCCATCATGGCTGCAGAATTGGGATTATCCCCTAAACAGGCTAAGATGGCTAAGCGTGCAGGTTTATTACACGATATTGGTAAGGTATCGGAAGAAGAGACTGAATTGAGTCACGCGATTCTAGGTATGAAATTGTGTGAAAAATACAATGAGCATGCAGTAGTATGTAACGCAGTAGGGGCGCACCACGATGAAATAGAAATGAAGAATATCATTTCTCCACTGGTACAAGCCTGCGATGCCATTTCAGGTGCTCGTCCAGGTGCGAGAAGAGAGATTCTTGAATCGTACTTGAAGCGTATCGGAGAGTTGGAAGAATTAGCTATGGGATATGATGGCGTTCAGAAGGCTTATGCTATGCAGGCAGGTAGAGAACTCCGTGTTATTGTAGAATCTGAAAAGGTTACCGATCAATATGCGGATGATTTAGCCTTTATTATATCAGAAAAGATTCAAACAGAGATGCAGTATCCGGGTCAAATTAAAGTAACAGTGATTCGGGAGAAACGAGCAGTCTCCTTTGCAAAATAATAAAAAGGGCAACTCTACGGAGTTGCCCTTTTTTTATTCTAGCTCTTGTAATAGCTGAATGATAGAAGCTATATGCGACTCTAAACTTTCCTCAAGCGGCATACCATAAGCCAGTAGTTCGTTAGTCTTCAGTGTAGTTTCCATTTGTTGAACTAAGTCTGCATTTACATTTTTTTCTTTTAATGTTTGAGTTACCGTTTGAATACTTTGAACGGTTTGATTATCCAGAAACCGTTCTGCTATGTAGGTGTATAATACCTGATTGATTTGTGTGAAACGTTCGGTATTGGTTTGCTCCGCTTTTCTTAAGTCTTCTAAGGCTTGTTTAGCTTTCTGGAAGGCCTTACTTTTTCTTTCCATGGCTTTCCGTTCTGCTCCAAAGGCTTGATCATAGCGGTCTTTATACCAAAGGCTTCCTGTAAGTCCAAGCGGAAGTAAAAGGCAAAGCCAAAAACTCCAATGGGTACTCCAATTTTGGTTCATAGGCTTCAGCACTGAAGGTAGTTCGACAGTCATTATTTCCAGCTCACTGCTGGGCTTTTGTTGTTGAGGTATTTGGCCGATATCAAGCCCCTGTCCTTGTATTACTTCGAGTTGTAGGCTCAAGGAATTGGAGTTTAAGTAATCCATAGAATCTGGAGAGAAGTAGCATACATCGATGGGTACTTCGTATGTTCCAACTTTTAATGGTGTAATTAAGTATTCATAGATAACTTGATTAATCATAGTACCATTTCTGAACTCTACCTTATCCTCTTGGATGATTTTTGGAGGAAAAACTTCAAAGGAGTCTGGTTCTAAGTCTAGATCAGGCGCTTTAATATTTTTGATATCTCCATTTCCTTCCACTTTTAGTCGGACCTTTACCACATCATCTGTGCTTAGGGTAGTATTTTCTGTTTCCCATTCAAAGCTATAGGATCCAACTCCTCCTGTAAAAGTAATAGGTTCCGGGCTTGGTAAAGGCAATATCTCTACATCAAATCTGGCAGAACTATTCGTTATTGTTTTACCCGAATTATTAAAAAATCCATAGCGATCATTTTGATTGACTACATTGTAGGCAATAGTAGAGGAGGGGATTTCAAGTGTCCCAGATTGATGTGGATATAGATACTTTCGTTCTACTACATAGCTCGTATATCTTACATCTTCGATGAGTAGATCTTCTTTATAGAAATAATTTGAATTTTCAACAAAGAAACCCTCAAAGGAAGGAGGAACGGTTAATCGTTGACCTGTCTTTTGGTAAGGGAAAGGCACATATAATTTATATTCAAGTGGAATAACCTCTCCTAAGTAAAACGTGTCTTTGGGGATTTCAGCCCTAAAGAACGGTTGTCCACTTTCTTGAGTACCTACCTTAGGTTCTATAATGTCAAAAGTTAAATTCTTGGTACTTAATCTTTTATTGGTTACACGTACTGAAGCAGTACTAATAAATCCTCTTCCTGGTTTGAGCGGAACTAAGGTATAAACCCATCTAAAACTCTGACTGGCTTTTCCATTGATGTTTTGATATTCTGATCGAGTGGATGGCCCCGATACGCTAAAACCTTTAAATTTTGGAGGCGCAAAATCACCCCCTCTTCCACCATAAAGTACAAAGGAAACATTGAAGGGTTGGCCAACTACAAGAGGACCTTTCATAGAAGAAATGACCTCAAAATTTTGAGCCAAAACTTGATTAGTCAAGAGGAATAATAGTATACCGGTTAACCAGTTAATCTTCATCACTTGTATTTAATTCATGCTATACCCTACACATCCATTTTGTAAGATATGTATTACCAATCTTTTAGAATTTTTTTATTCGATTTTTTGCCCTTCATTTTCTCCTGCATGCGCTCTTCTTCTCGCTGTATCATTTCAAGCAGCTTATCTACTTCCTCTTTACTCATCTTTTCATCAGAAGCTTGTGCTTGTTGTTGTTTCTCTTCTTGTTCTTCTTGCTGATTAGATTGTTGTTCCTGCTCTTGTTCTTGTTCCTCTTGTTCTTGTTGTTCTTGGTTTTCCTGTTCCTGCTCCTCTTGCTCTTGTTTGTCTTGCTCTTGTTCCTGTTCTTGTTGCTCTTGCTGCTGTTGTTCTTGAATTCGAAGCTGTTTGAGTGTATTCATATAATTTTCTCTCGCTTCTGTATCCGTTGGATTGATTCGGATAGTGGATTTGTAGTTGTCTAGTGCATTTTTGAGGTCACCTTGTTGATAGAGTGCATTAGCCTTATTGTAGAGTGCATTAGATCGAATCTCTTCCGTTGAACTGGCTGCCGCTGCCTCATCAAAATATTTTGCGGCTTCTTCAAATTTACCTTGATTGTACGCCGCATTTCCTAGGTTAAAAAGGGCTTGTACATCAGGGCTTAATGACTTGGCTTTTCTATAACCTGATTCAGCTGATTCAAAATCCTGATTTTTGTATGCCTCGTCAGCATCTCTAAGCAACATATGCCTACTTTGCGCCATACCAACTTGGGTAAAGCAACAAATAAGCAATAGTATTATTAATGGCTTAAGTTTCATAATCGTTAGGATTTAGATGGGCGATTTCTAAGTAATAATTCGATCACTAATAGTAGTATTCCTAAACCTAGAAAATACTGAAAATAGCTATAATAATCCGTATAGATCCGTTGCTCCATTTCAGATTTTTCTAGTTGATTGAGTTGATCTGCAATTTGTTGAGCTAAGTTCCTTTCGCCAGTATATGGGAACAATTGCCCACCGCCCGTTTGGGCTAATTTACTCAAGAAGGCTAAGTTGATTTTGGTTTGAACCAAATTGCCCGCTTGATCTCGCTTGAAATCTCGATTGCCATTGAAAAACATGGGTATATATCCTCCACCTTCTGTTCCAATACCTACGGAATAGATCTTCATACCTAAATCATTCAATCTTTGCGCCTCTTCAAAGGCATTTTCATCATGATACTCCCCATCTGTTATAGTGAGTACAACTTTAGCTGCTTGACTTTCCTCAATGAAAGTTTGTTCAGCTAGCGTAAGCATAGTCCCGAACTCTGTACCTTGAGTACTGGCTAGACTTGGTTTGGCAGCATTAATGAAGGTATTGAAGGCGCCATAGTCTGTTGTTAGCGGCATTTGTACATATGCATTTCCAGCAAAAAGAATCAAGCCAATTCTATTGCCTCTCATGGCTTGAACAACTTCAATAGCCAACTTTTTAGCTCTTTCTAATCGATTTGGACTAAGGTCCTCTGCTAACATAGAGTTAGATATATCTAGAGCTATAATTAAATCAATCGCTTCTCTTTTGACGGTCTCTTTTTTGGATCCTAGCTGTGGATTGGTTAGGGCAACTACCAACAGGAGTAGGCTTATTAGCAAAAGAGCTTGCCTAGTGCGAGTTAGGATTGGTGCAGGGAGTTTTAACTCTGATCTTAAGCGTTGAATATTTCCAAGCTTTGATAATTTCATGTCCTGTTGCCGCTTGTTGAACAAGAACAATAATGCCACTAGGAATACAATTCCAATTAAGTATATATAGTTTATATGTTCAAACTGAAACATGTCCATTAGCTAAAGCTTCTAAGGATACTAAAATCTAAAAGTATGTTCAAAACGATTAATCCAAGGCCAAGTAATAAAAATGGTCTGAAAAAATCGGACTTGTGTTGGATGACCGTAACATCCATCACCGTCTTTTCTAGTTTATTGATGTTGTCATAAATGGACAACAAGCTTTCGATATTGGTTGCTCTAAAATATAGCCCACCAGTTGTCAAAGCCATTTCTTGTAATAGATCTTCATCGATTACTACTCGAGTAGGACCCATTACAATATTTCCATATCGATCTATTCCTGTAGGGCCTTCTGCTATTCCATCCGTTCCCACCCCAATAGTATAAACTCGGATACCCAATTCTTTAGCAAGTGTGGTGGCAAGTTTGGGGTCAATATATCCTGCATTGTTTTCTCCATCGGTAAGAAGGATAACGATCTTACTTTTTGCATCACTATCTTTTAATCGATTTAATGCACTGGCTAATCCCATCCCAATAGCGGTACCCTGACTTTCAAACATATTGATATTCAAATTTCGAACAAAGTCTTTTAAGACATTATGATCACTTGTTAGGGGACACTGTGTAAAGGCATCACCAGAGAAAATGCTTAAACCAATTCTATCAAAAGGTCTTTTTTCTATAAAATCAAGTGCTACCTGTTTACTAGCTTCCAATCGATTGGGCTCAAAGTCCTTCGCTAACATGGAAATGGACAGGTCCATAGTCAAAAAGATATCAATACCCTCTGCTTTGATTTCTTCTTCTTTTTCAATCTCTTGAGGCCTTGCAAGTGCAACTATGAGCAGCAATAGGGCAAGTATTATTGAAAAAGGCTGGACAAGTTTGAGCCATACTTTCCAATTTTTGGGTGCCTGTTGCTTCGATATTCCTGGAAGACCGAGCATCACACCGTTCTGTTTTTCTTTTCTTAGGTAATAAACCAAAAGAAGCGGTAAGGCAAGGATAAGGAGCAAAAACCATGGATCCTCAAACTGATAATTAGAGAGAAAAAGGAGCATCATGATATTGCATTTTGAGGGTTTTCCAATACGGTATATTCAAACCTTATGGTGGCTGGATCTTTAAGTAATATATGCCCAGCGCCTAATATCTTTTTACCTTGAATCATATCAAGTAAGATGGAAGGCACAAATGCCACCGCGAACAATGGATGTAATAGAATAAAGATCAACATACCTAGAATACCTGCTTGGTTTAAAATGCTACCTACCTTATTGTACAACATAAAAAAGTTACTTAAGCCTTTTTGGTGCCAAAGTATAATAGGAGTGGGCAAGCTTATTTTTGCAATATCCGATTTGATGAATGGGAATTGAAAAGACCAATGAACGAGTTGGACCGTACTAGCCGTATCTCCGTAAGCTTTTGTTTCTAATAAAATCTGCTGGAGTTCTGGAATAGCACCAAGCAGTACCTCTCGTTCTAAACCAGCCTCAATGGCCACTTGTAAGATTTCATCCGATTGACTTAAAACAAAGGATTGCTCGCGCTCTTCTACAGTATAGTCAATGATTTTGCCGACTAAAGATCGAACCCGCTGATGAAAGTCAGCTGATGCCTGTTGTCCAGCATACTTGATTAATTCAATCTGAGGTAATACCTCAAGTAGTTTAGATTTTAATTCAGCAGGTATATCTTGAATGGGTTCAATCATTTGCATAAATACTTGATTGCCCGCCTCAAGTACAGATATATCGAAACGGGCGGATAAGTATCTTCGGAGGATAAAGGATAATTCTGTTTGATAGGCAGATTGCTCCTCTTTTTCTATAAGCTCCATTTGGTCGAGCGCACGCAAGGCCTCCAATGCAATAATGTGTGCCGGTCTCTTAAGTGCGGCTGCTGGAGGGTCCAGGATATTATTACTTTGCTTATTACGTTTGTATACGTACCAAATGACAAAGCCTAAGATCAGTATCATCAGAACGAAATACACGATGGGAAGATAATCCTCCAATGTTTCTGGTTCTTCTATAATCGGTTTAATGTCTGCTAATTGAGTACTATCGGGTAACTGTAAATCTCCTACAATCAGATTATGTGGATTGGAAGTAAAGATTTGATCTCCTATGTTTACTTCAAATGCAGGAATCACATATTGTCCGCTGTCCCAAGCAATCAGATCCCAAGTTTTTTCATAATAGGCTTCTTCTAGTTTCCAATCTTGTTCATTCAGCAGTTCTAGATTGGCATCTAAGGTGAGCGGAGTAAATTGAATGGAGTTGGTATCCGTAGCACTAACTCTTAGGGTTAATGCATTACTCGTTCCTACTTCTACAGCTCTACTTTCCAAAATAGAGGATACCTGTCCTTGTAAATCCATACTACTTAATATCAGCAGGACGAATGACCATATACTTAATGTCCAGTTCTGCATATTAGGAAGCTCGTTTTTTGAAGAATGCCAATAGAGTTTTGACATAGGAATCATCTGTTTTAATATCCATCCAGGAGGCGCCGATCCGGGTAAAGGTTTGTTTAATTGAAGCTATTCTATCATTAAAAATGCTCGAGTAATGTGCTTGAAATTGACTCGAATTGGAATCAATCCATTGTATCGAACCCGATTCAGGATCTCGAACAGGAATTAGTCCTGCTGTAGGGAAGGTAGATTCTAGATGATCGTATACATGTACACCTATGATATCATGTCTCTTTTTAGCTATTCGTAGTGGTGTTTCAAATGCTGGACTTTGGAAATCGGAAATCAAAAAGGAGATACTCCTTTTCTTAATCACATTATTGAAATACTCTAATGCTACCGCAACATTCGTTCCTTTGTGAACAGGCTCGATATGAAGCAACTCCCGAATGATCATCAGGATATGCTGTTTGCCTTTTTGGGGTGGAATAAATTTCTCTATTTGATCACTGAAGAAGATTACCCCGACTTTATCATTGTTTTGTATGGCTGAGAAAGATAAAACCGCCGCAAGCTCAGTAATAAGTTCTCTTTTACTTTGTTCTCCAGATCCAAAAAAGGAAGAGGCTGAAATATCAATCAATAACATAACGGTGAGTTCCCTTTCTTCTTCAAAGACTTTTACAAATGGGTCGTTCGTCCTTGCAGTAACATTCCAATCAATATTACGCACATCGTCACCAAATTGATAGGCACGCACCTCACTAAAGGACATGCCTTTTCCCTTAAAGGCAGAATGGTATTCACCTGAAAACAAGTGTTTACTTATACCTTTAGTTTTAATTTCTATTCGCCGTACTTTTTTTAAGAGTTCTTGAGTCTCCATAGAAAATATTAAAGCACCACAATTTTATCAAGAATACGTCCAATCAAGCTCTCAACCGAGATTTGCTGCGCTTCAGCTTCATAGTTCAGTCCAATTCGATGTCGGAGCACATCTGTCGTAATGGCTCTCACATCTTCTGGTATGACAAAGCCCCTTCTATTGATAAAGGCTTGTGCTTTAGCTGCTTTTGCTAAGTTGATAGATGCCCTCGGAGATCCTCCGTACTCTACAAAGTCAGCTATATCCGATAGTCCTGCAGACTTAGGGTCTCTCGTTGCAAAAACTAGATCAATGATGTATTGCTCTATTTTTTCATCCATGAAAATCTGCTGTACAGATTTACGGGCCTGTAGTATTTGTTTCTTACTGATCAACGGACTGACTTGTCCAAAGTCCTCCTGATTTAAATTTCTTCGGATGATTTCGCGCTCCTCTTCTCTGTTTGGATATCCAATGCTCACCTTAAGCATAAATCGATCTGTTTGAGCTTCTGGTAGTGGATAGGTACCTTCTTGTTCAATGGGATTTTGCGTAGCTAAGACAAGAAAGGGTTCCTCTAGCGGGAAGGTAGTTCCTCCAATCGTTACTTGCCTTTCTTGCATTGCTTCTAGTAGTGCAGATTGGACTTTTGCAGGTGCTCTATTGATTTCATCTGCCAAAATGAAATTGGCAAATACAGGTCCTTTTTTTACAGAAAAATCACCTTTACCAGGGTTGTAGATCATGGTACCAATGATATCAGCCGGTAAAAGATCTGGCGTAAATTGAATCCTATTGAAATCAGCATTAACGGCTGTCGATAGGGTTTTGATGGCTAAAGTCTTTGCAAGACCAGGTAGTCCTTCCAATAGGATATGTCCTTTAGCTAAAAGTCCAGTCAGTAGTCTATCGATCATTAGGGGTTGACCTACAATGACTTTAGCGGTTTCTTTTTTGAGATCTTCTATAAAAGCGGAGTCAATTTGAATTTGTTGGTTCAAAGCCTGGATGTCCATTCCCTGCATGATTTTCTTTTTTGATGATTTGTATACACTTAGCCTAAATAAAGAGGCCAAAAAAAGGAAAAAGGTTTTAAGGGCAGAAAAATAAATTAATTTTGTCATTAATACCAAAAGCAAAGGCTAGATTTCTACCATTATGCTTAGGTTTAAATAGATATCTACAAAAGAAGAACAATATGAAAGGAAGGTATATTATCCTTTTGGTACTTTTTAGCTTGAATCAAATCGGATTTGCACAAACTTTACAGCCTGGGGCTGATTTTGTCATTGTTGTTAGCCTAGCTACTAAATTTAATAAGTATACCTACATGGAGGATAAACTGGCAGCCGGTGGCTTGAGTGAAAAAGACCAGCTGTTCTATGAAAATACCATGGAGGAGATCAGTGGAATGGTGGATCAACAAGAAGCCTACATCAGAGCGGCTTTTGCCGCACGTTATACCCCTAACCAAGTGTATTTCTTATATGATTACATGTTGAAAGCGGATCAAAAAGACGATTTATTTTTGATTGATTTAAAAGGGCAGCAGTTGAAGCTATCGGATTTAGGTGATTTGCCCGTACTATTTGTCCGTTCAGGTGACTTTTCTCCAACTTTTTTAACGGAGGAATCATTAAGTATTTTGAATCATCAGTTTGAGCCTGCTAGCGCTCCCCTGGGTATGTTCAAGACTATAAAGGTGAGAGGAAATGCTTTATTTGCATTAAAAAAGCCAGCGGATCAGTGGGCAAAAAGTGTAGCATATTTTCAAGAACACCTTATTACAGTTTTTGCCAATAAATCCACCAGTACTCAAGCGCAAGAATCTTTATTTTTTACCGATTTTCCAAATCCTCAAAACTAAGGGAATCAAATAAAGGATTTAACTTGGAGGTGTCTGTAAACTCCAATATTTCAGGAAGGTCAGGTCTATTAACTCGGTCTGGTTTAGGTATAGTGTCGAGTCTTTTTCTAGCATCATCTAATAAGATAGAGTCTACGATCAGATTGGCTTTTAAAAAGAATTCACGTTGGCACTTCTCTGTACTAGTCGATTGATATTCCACAATTCGATTATCAATATGTTCTTGCATCAAGGCTTCCTGAACACGCTGGCGTTCTAGATTCCTATCTTTTCTAGAGGTACAAGACCACGTGATAGAACAAATAACAACAATCACCCACAGGTATCTATTTTTCATTTGTAGGCTTTTTAGATCGCTGTATTTGAGCTTTGATTTTAGCTCTGCGAAGATTAAGAATAGAATCTATTACTTGATCTAAGTGTTCTTCTTCCAGCAATTTGCATAGGCTATCCTGCTCCGTAGTGAGCATAGGTATTTGTTCTTTGTAAATACTATCTGCAATACGCCTATTATTCAAGCGAAGCTTGGGCGCTGGTGGCTCAGAACAAGCCACTAATAAAAAGAATATGGGTAGACACTTGATCCAATTCATGATTCCGTTGGGTCGATTTGAATGTCTTTACGTTTTAGCTCGAAGTTTTGACCAAGATATACTCGCCTTACTTGCTCATCTGCTGCTAATTCTTCTGCTGTACCAGCTTTGAGAATATTTCCTTCAAACATCAAATAAGCCCGATCTGTAATGGAAAGCGTTTCTTGTACATTATGATCTGTGATTAAGATGCCAATATCCTTGGTTCTTAGTTTAGCCACAATGTATTGGATATCTTCTACCGCGATTGGATCAATTCCTGCAAAGGGTTCATCTAGCAAAATGAAATTAGGTGAAGTGGCTAGTGCTCTGGCTATTTCTGTTCTTCTTCGTTCTCCACCAGATAAAGAATTACCCAAATTTTTGCGAACTTTTTCCAATCTAAACTCGCTAATCAGGGTCTCTAGTTTTTCCTTTTGCTCTTCCTTTGATAAGGTGGTCATTTCTAACACCGCCATGATGTTATCCTCTACAGATAATCTTCTAAATACACTAGGTTCCTGAGGAAGATAACCAATCCCTCTTTGAGCTCGTTGGTACATGGGTAAGGAGGTGATTTCTTCTTGATCTAGAAAAACGCTACCACCATTGGGTTTCACAAAACCTACCACCATGTAAAAAGAAGTAGTTTTCCCTGCTCCATTAGGTCCAAGTAAACCTACGATTTCACCCTTTTTCACCTCTAAAGAAACACCCTTTACGACTGTTCTTTTGCCATATACTTTGACTAATTCTTCTGCTCTTAGGATCATATCTCTTTACTTTATTCCCAATTGATGATGGATTCAACCTCCCAATTCTCTCGAAGCTTTTCTATGGTAAATATACGCCTTTTTTCTGCATGCTCTTTTAAGTTGTAATTACCTGTATCCCAAGCGCCATTTCTGTTTTTATCCTCAATGAGCTCAAGGGTATATTCGCCTGGGAATAGGGGGGTAAAGGTTCTAGTATAGGAAGCCTTTTCATTAATGGAAAATGATTCTATGATTGCCTCTTTGAGTTTGATATGTCCTTGATAAGTTAATGTACTATCAAGACCATTGATGGTTAGGGTTAGTCCAGAAAGTATTTCTGAAGTGGCATATTCATAGCGAAATTTTAAGCTGTCTTGCTTTTTTTCATGAATGGTTGTGAAACTTCCAGGCAAAAATTGCAGTATTTTAGTTTTAAAGGTGTCATTAGGTAATGGAATCCAGACTATTCTGTGGTCCGTAGTATCCCTCTTCGCGATCTGTATACTATCAATGAAAATACTGTCCACATAGATGTGCGCATTGAAGCTATCTGTAATATTTATAGGTTCTTCAAATATCAATTGAAGGTCCGAATTTGGGAGCAATTTATTTTTGCTCATGTTGGAATTGGGTCTTTTAATGACGTGCTTTTCCTTATCAAAACTTTTATCCGCAGTTGAAAGATAAAAGGTATCCATAAAATTAGGATGATCTAAGATGACTTGGACAGAAGTATCTCCTTTGGGATTATACCAGATTTGAAGTTGGTCTTCCTCTAAGATATAATCCATGTCTTGGTAACGATCAATCGATATATTTAGACTATCTGGTACTCTATTGAATGTGAAAGTAGCAAGGCCCTTCGTTTTGATATCTTTTTCTATGATTTTAAGTGCTTGTACTTCTTGGAAAATATCGAGTTGGATAGGCTGGAAGAAGCTATCCGTTAATACGACTGCGCTATCAATAAATCCTATGAATTCACTCTCCAAATCGAATAAATAATTGACATTTTTATCTACCAGAGCAATTAATTTAAAGGTATCTGCTCTTAAGTTTTTGAAGTGATAAAGCCCTTGATTGTTGGTTTTTGTGAAGTAAAATGGCTTTTCTGTGCGAACTACTGAATCTTGTAAGGAGGTATATAACATCACCAAAGCTTTGTCAACCGGTTCGTTGGAAAATGCGTCCAGCACCTGTCCTTTTAATTCCAATGAATCAATGTAGTCACCCGTTGAGAAAACATAACGGAGATCATAAACATTTCCTTCGGTGAAGTCTTTAATAGCATTCCCAAAGTTGATACTGTAGGTTACATCGTCCTTTAGTATTTCTTCTTCGGCAAATTTGAAGATGACCGTTTTGAATTTTTTTAGTTCTACTTCGAAATTATAATCTAGGGGTGGAGTGATTATGACTTGCTCTGCAGGGCTTTGTAGGTTCAGAAATTCATCGAAGGTGAAAAATAGGTCTTGCTTTTCAAATCTAATCACTTCATTTGGACTAGATAAAAGGGTGTCAAGTATTGGAGGAATGGTGTCTCTTGGGCCTCCAGTTGGATTGACTATTTGAGCACAGGAAGAACTACTAAGTCCTAAGGATAAGTACCATAGTAAACTAATGAGGGTAGAACAAATAGCCAAAATTTTTTTTCCCATGATGCAAAGGTAAGTTCTTTCTAGGATAATGCTTTATCTTATTTTTTCTTGTTTAGCGGGTGGAAACTTAACATGGTTTCTTTGAGGTAGCTTTGATCGATATGGGTGTATATTTCAGTGGTTAAAATAGATTCATGCCCAAGCATTTGTTGAACGGCTCTTAGGTCTGCACCTCCTTCTACTAAATGCGTAGCAAAACTGTGTCTAAAGGTGTGCGGAGAAACATTCTTTCGAATGCCCGCTTGACTAGTTTGGTTTTTGACTATGTTGAATATCATTACACGCGTAAGTCGAGCACCTCTACGGTTTAAAAAAACATAATCTCTAAATTCATCTTTGATATTCAATTGCGATCGGTAGTGTTTGATATAGTACTTGATTTGAGTAATAGCCTCTTCTCCAATGGGGACAAGCCGTTCTTTGTCCCCTTTACCAATCACACGGATAAAGCCAAGATCAAAGATGAGGTTGGATATTTTTAATTCAATAAGCTCACTGACGCGCAGTCCAGAAGCATACAGTGTTTCTAGAATGGCTCTATTTCTGTGTCCTAAAGGATCAGATAGGTCAACATTCTCTATTATGGATTGCACTTCTTCAATACTTAATACTTCTGGAATTTTTTGTGGGAGTTTAGGGCTTTCAATTAACTCTAATGGATTGGTTGTGATTATTTTCTCTACTAACAAGTACTTATAAAATGCTTTAAAGGAAGACAACATGCGGGCTTGAGTCCTTTCAGATAAGCCTATTTGGTTAATTGCTGTGATGAATTCAAGAATATCTGTTCGTTGGATTTGAATAGGATTGATGGGTTGTTTTCTCTTGGTAAAAAATGCCTGCAATTGTCTCATATCCTTTTCGTAAGCCAAAAGAGTGTTTTTGCTCATACCTCGTTCTAACATGAGATAATCTACAAAACCAGTAATAAGACTATTCCAATCCATGTAATTTTATATTGTTATAGGTTTTTTTCCTTCAATTTAGGGAAATGAGCCCTCAGCTTGTAAGGATAATATGTCTATTTGGTATCGTCTTATTTACTATTACTCAAGCTACATGAGCAATTATTTGGTCTATCACTTACAACAAAAGCACCTTCCTAAATTAGAAGATATTTGAATGATAAATGTGCATCTCCATAAGAATATAAGGAATTACTGATTATATGGGTTTAAAATGAAGTTAAGTTTGAAAACTATTCTTGTTGTTTTTGTTGATCCAAAAAGATAGTACTTGATGGCATGTATAAATTAATGTCGAGTTTATCTAATACTTCAATAATCTTGAAATTGATAGCTTCTTTAAGCTCTTGTTCTCTTGGATAAGAACTCGTATCTATTGGAAATTTACACATCATTTCAAGATAAGATTCATTAATCTCAGTGAATCGGAACGCCACTTTTCTATGAATCATTTCAGGAATACTATCCGTAAAGGTTTTTAATTCCGCTTTCAGGGCTTCCATCTGTGCTTTAGTTGTTGCACAATCCATCTTTAGAGATACTTTGTATAACCTGAACGTTCTTGCGCCGAGGTTATTAATGGTTGAATTGGCAACAATACCATTTGGAATAGTGATTATGGTGGAATCTGATGTTTTTATTCTTGTTGATCTAAATCCAACTTCTACAATGATCCCCATGAAGTTAGGCCCTTTTACTAAGTCGCCAATTTTAAAGGGTTTGTCCATGAAAATCATGGCAGATCCTAGTAAATTTTTAACGGTTTCTTGCGCTGCAAGAGCTATAGCTAAACCTCCAATAGATACACCTGCTAATAATGCTGTTGTATTAACCCCTGCTAAATTGAGTATATGGATTAAAGCTAAGGAGATTACCACCACTTTAATGAATTTATCCAATAATGGTACTAATTGATCATCCATTGAATTATCTGTTTTTTGAGTATAATTCAAGAATAGTTGTACAATAACATTGATTAATTGAAGACCAATAAATAAAAGAATGATGGCTGAGGTGATATTGAATATGGTGGTGACCTTTTCGGAGATAAATATCCCTAATTGAAGCATCGGAAGCACTAACCTTAAAAATTGAATTAAAATTAAGTAACTCAATAACTTTGGTAGTCGGGTAATATATTTTTTATTATCGGATTCTTTGTGTAAAATTTTTAAGATGTATTTCTTGAGCAGTGGGTGTAATATCTTGGTTAAGAAAAAATGAAGAATAAAAAAGATAACAAGGATAAAGCATAAAGCTGCCCATTGCCAGATTTCCAAATATAGAAACTCTTCATGTCCGTTTTTGGGCAGCATTTCTTGTACCGTATGTTTTAGGAATCCCATTTCTTCATGAAGTGATTCTATACGAACTATAGATTCTTTAGCAAACACCCATTGATCATCAATTCTGGTGATATAAATATTGGGTAATTCATTTTTGAAAGGATGGAATATAAATTTATTAGTTATGGAGTCCATGTAAAACGTATCGGTAGGTACCTTTCTAAGGTCAAGTTTAAGTCCCTTCCAATCATAGATTTGGACCAATTTTGAAGCTAATTCTTTTGCTTCATTTTTCTCTTCCGCAAGATAAAATGGCTTACTAGCTTCCTTTGGCTGGTAATTTTCAGTCGATGAAAAATATAGGTGAGCCCATATTGAATTGTAAGGAGTCTTAAGATCATTATTTGGCTTAAAACTGGTTGCTGTATTACTGTCCGATTGGCTAAAAGCAGATAATCCAACTAATAAAATGAAAACACCAATTACATATTTAATCTTAATAGCCATTGTTCTCTTTTTTAATTAAATATATATCAATCTAAGGAAATTTGTAATGGTGATGGTCATTTGGTTGATGCAAATTAGGGATAAAGTATAGCCTATATGATTGAAAAAGGTCTGACTACGCTGTGGTAAGGCCTTTTTTAATAATTATGTCAGCTATGTGCTTGTCAGTAGGGCTACAATTAGTTTATAATGAAGATAATAGTGGCTGAAAACTAGACTTTTAGCACTAAATCAAAATAATTAGTAAATTGTATTAGCTTTTAATAAAGCGCTAATAGCAAGTTTTGGTGGCTGAAAACGGTACATGTATATCGAAAAGCTACTGAAAAAAAGAAACAGCCCTTCATTTTTATGGAGGGCTGTTGTCTATTTTGTCTATTTTGTTGATTTGTTGATTTGTTGATTGCGCATAATAAAATCAAGGAAGGACTTATCTATCAACGCATAACTAATGCTGCAGAATTGGAATATTTAGAAAATAATTAAGTTGAAGTAAATTAGGAATCATGAGGAAATACACTTTATTCACCACCTTGGTATTACTTGTTTTGTTTATAATCAGTGGCTTTACTATTCCATCTAATGAAATAGATCAGCCTATTAATCGATTCAATCCATTTGATCCAGTTAATGGATTTGGAATATTCTCTGGAGGAACGGCCAGTTTAAATGGAGTGGAAACAAATGCGTCAATTGCTACAGATATTCTTATTGATTGGGCTGATGGGTATGAGATTAAAAATACAGCAGGCTCAAAGGGGTTTTTTGAGGTAGACAGACAACCATTGGCTTTATTGTCTAATCTAGGCATAAGATGGCAACTATGTAATGAAACAGAACATCATTTATTTGTCTATAATGGCCAAGTAAGGTCAACCAAAAATATGGCTACAGAAGTAACAGACCGAAAATACTTTTTAGGTCATTGGTTTAAGCGGTTCAAACGTATTGAAAACTATAGTTTTAAAATTCAAGGTAGATATGAACACAGTATCATGCCCCAGAAAGATGATCCTATCTGGGTTCCTCCATTAGTAGGTCTAGGATGGATGATGGATTTGGCATCATACATGAATACAAATTTTTATGATATTCAACCTTGTTTTGATAAAGGACTATCAAATCCTGAAAATTTTATTCTTAAAACTGCTTTTTATTATTTAGCTAAAAAAAATATTCCTATAATTTATGTTGCTAATTCCGCAAATCAATCTAGGAGTAGTGCATTAGCTAATTCACCAAATTCAATTGTCAATATTAATAATGTCCATGCTCAATTGGTAGCAAATTCCACGCAATTGAGAGCATTCCCTGCCTCCATTCAATTGCCTCCTAATAGTCCATCCGGTAATACCCTTTTACTTCCTTTATTAAATAGACATAATGTAGTCCAAACCACGCTTAGCGCGATTAACAACTACAGCCAAATGAACTTAGGGGGTGATTTACCAAGTGCGAATTGTCCATTGCTTATCAATATTGATGGGCAAGGTGCAACTAATGCCGAGTGGAATGCCTGGGTATCCCAAGATTATGGAGCTGCTAATCGAAATATTATCTATCATATCTATAACGTCGAGAACTTAACCATACTAATGGATAATGATGACTTCCGCGGATCCATCTTTGCACCTAATACGAATTTGACACTATATGGTCGAAGTAAGCGAGTAAAGGGACAGATTGTGTGTAATGATTTTGTTGATTTGACTGGAGGGCTTGATGCTAATGAGGACTTTTTGGGTACACTTGTACCATAACAATGTAATTAAGCTCCTTGAGGGAGGTGGATACAATGTGCTTATGCAAACTGTGAATACCAAATAAAGTATACAATTGTTGGAGAAAGGGACTAGCTAAGAAGCTAACCAAGTTATTAATAGAAGGAGAGGCAGGCTTATATCTGATAGAGTTTGTGGATGTGCGTGGTGAGGTGTATGTGGGTAAGGTGGTGAAGATGTAGTAGGTGGATTTCATCTCCAATCAGCAGTGTGTTTGAAACATTGCATCTAGTTCTTCAACCTTATTTTGTAGTAGTTAGTGAGCTGCTCGATTTATCTTTTGGAGGATTTCTTCACGAAGGCTTGTCCTTTTTTGCTTTTGGAATATGGCACCTTATCTACCAGCTGAAAGAATCTGCTGTTTGCTCTTGCTTTTTCTAACTCTAATTCTTGAGCTGATTGCTTTTTTGTCTCTTTTTT
>CAXQNQ010000258.1:0-4302 GCA_964225135.1 Mesoflavibacter profundi | reverse complement strand
ATCTAAATCTAGCTCCAGCTGCTGATACTACATTTTCTTCAATCATAATAGAACCAAAATCATTGGCACCTGCATGCAGGGATAGCTGACCAATTTTCTTACCTACTGTCAACCAAGAAGCCTGTATATTTTTTACGTTTGGCAACATAATACGAGACATTGCAATCATTCTTAAATATTCATCTCCTGTACATGTATTCCTTGCTCGTTTAATCCGTTTAAGGATAGTATCCTCATCCTGAAAAGGCCATGGAATAAAGGCCAAAAATCCTTTTGCAGCACTAGGTTTTTCTGCTTGTACCTCACGCAAACGAACCAGATGATCCATTCGCTCCGTATTAGTCTCAATATGACCAAACATCATGGTTGCAGAAGTTGTAATATCTAATTGATGCGCTGCACGCATCACATCCAACCATTCCTCTCCTCCACATTTACCTTTTGAAATTAATCGTCTAACTCTATCTGAAAGTATTTCCGCACCAGCTCCAGGAAGTGAATCTAAACCAGCTTTCTTAAGCGCACTAAGGACTTCCGTATGGGATCGTTTGTCTAGTTTTGCAATGTGAGCAATTTCCGGTGGTCCAAGCGCATGAAGCTTCAAATTTGGATACAATTCCTTCAGCTCACTAAACAAGTCTACATAATATTGTAAGCCTAAATCTGGGTGATGTCCCCCCTGCAATAAGAGCTGTTCTCCACCATAAGCAAATGTTTCCTCAATCTTTTGCTTGTAAGATTCAATACTCGTTACATACGCTTCATCATGACCAGGCCTCCTGTAAAAATTACAAAACTTGCAGTTAGCAATACAAACATTGGTTGTATTTGAATTCCGATCAATAATCCAACTGACAATATTGTCTGGCCTATGCTTTTGTCTTAAAGCATTCCCTACATAAACTAAGTCTGCAGTATTTGCCTGTTCAAACAAAAACACACCCTCCTCTGTACTCAGGAACTCTAAATTCAACGCGCGTTGTAATAAATCCTCTACTTGCATTTTAACTATTTGTTCAAATTAGCTTACAAAGATACAAAAGGACAACACTTTGTCCTTCCTAATATTGTAATAATCCAAGCGTATTATTGGTATTCTAATATTTTAATATTCGAATGAAAATCACTTAAATGTCTGGCCATTCTTGCTTTATCACCATGCATCAAATAAACAACCTCAGCCTGACATCGTTTAATATGCTTTTCCAATTCTGGAAAGTCAGCATGATCAGAAATACAAAACCCAACATCTGCTCCACGTTTTTGAACCAATCCCTCCTCCAATACCCAACCCGAACACAAAGCTGTGGACACTTGATTAAATCTATAAAGCCATGCCGTTTTTAAAACGGTTGGTGGGGCAATGATGAGCTGCCCTACGTAATGTCTAAACTGTATACCATCTTTTACCTTAGAAGCTTCAGGAATCTGAAAGCCTAAATCTCTGTAACATTGATTAAGTTTATCAACGGTTTGATGCACTAAATATGGTATACCTAGGCTCTGACACAATAGCTGAATCTTTTGTGCTTTACCTAAGCTGTAGGCAGTCATAATAGGTACTATCTGTTGATTTATGCAGGCCTTAAACCAATCTTGAACTTGATTGAAAACTAGATCCTGCTCTGGCCACACAAACTTTGGATGTGAAAAAGTACATTCAGTGATTAAATAATCACATTGCAGCTGTTCAAATGGAGCACAGAAGGCACTACCTTGGGGATTTAAATCTCCGGTAATTACCCAAACTTCGCCTTGATATTCCAATCTGATTATAGCAGATCCAGGAATATGTCCTGCGCTATGTAGAGAGATATCAACCCCATTAATTGTTCTTTTTTCACCATATGGAATACCGGTCATGGGAGCAATGCGACCTATTCTTTTTTTCAAAAAATAAATAGTTTGAGGATGTCCAAAATATGCTTCGCAACCAGAGCATTAGTGGTCTGCATGTGCATGTGCGATCCATGCCGTTTTTACTGGTAAAATAGGATCGATATAAAAATCTCCAACCGTGCAGTAAAGCCCCTCTTTCCTACTTTCAACCAATTGCATATCTACATTGAATTTTACGCGTTAACCACAAGAAAACGTATCTTTACAAAATATTCAAAAGCACATCAAAAAAGACTACATGAATTTTGTTGGAGAGCAAATCATTGAAGGGGCTATGTTAGCCTTTGAACAAAGTCCAAAAGCAGAAAAAAAGACTACTGAGATCTTTACCAGCAAGCAAGAAATGCTTTATGCTTATCTGTTTTCAGACAGTTTTTCCTTCCTAAAAGAGGAGGAGCAGGAAATTTTCTTGTACCTCGCTTTACTTATTTTTAAGGCTTTTGATGAAGTCAATCCAGATATAGACCCCATCGCACAAGATTCTATTGGTAGTTTCGAAGAGGAAAACTGGGAAATTTGGAATGAAGCCAGTGGCAAAACATTCACAGAAAAAATGGATCCATTTTTCTTGAATTATCCGCAAGAAGATCTACTTGCATTTGTAGAAGATTCTATCATTGAAGATGAAGAAGAGGAAGATACCTTTCAATTTACTAAAGAAGGCAAGGAGATTATGATCATCGGACTAAAAACAGTCATTGATGCTTTGAACAGCGCCAGTGCTTAATATTCCACTGGACGTACTAAGAAAAATCCATCTTCACCCTGTTTCTGGTAAAGCGGCATGAGTATCATACCTGATTCTTGGGCTATTACAGGTCCGTTGATATCTCTTGCTAAGACAGTCCCAGATTCAATAGTTTGAAAATTCAAAAAACCAGGCTCCATAACAAATTGATCATCGGGTGAAATACTATGGGTATAGATCAATTGAGTAATGGTAGGAAGTCCTTTTGCATAAGTTTTTAAAATAGCTTCGTGTTTGCTTTCTACATCCGAAGATCTAATACAGCCTAATTCTCTTAAACAACTGATGATAGCTGAAATAGATCGATCTACAGCAAGTGGTTCATCGTGTTGACCTGCCTCGAACACAACAGAGGTCATCTTATCTCCCAAATTGGCTTGATTGAAATAATGTAAGGACGTTCCTCTGATTCCTTCGATCATACCTAAAACTACAGGAGCATGCATAGCTTTGGCCAACTCTAAACTTTTGGTACTTCCATTTGGAATAGAAAATATGCCCCCATGTGCAGTAGTTGTATGGATATCCAAAACACATATCTGATCTGAGGAAGATGCTAAAAAGGTTTCTAAACAATTCAATAGTTCAATCAATTCCTTATCCTCCGCATCTAAAGATGCTTCTTGGGATTTAATTTGCTCTAAGTGGCTAGGTATCCAAGAGCGATTTAAATCTCTTTTGATAAATCGCTCATTCTTTTTCAACGCAGCTATATTCCCTCGTATACCTATGAGCTTCCCTCTAAACTCAACGGCTGGATTCTTCTTGGACTCCAATTCCAGCAAACCAAATAATTGCTCCAATGCAAGAACTCCTGCAGGTTCATTCCCATGCATCCCACCTATTACAATTAATAATGGCCCTGCAAGTCCAGTAGTATATGTCCCAATTATTCTATCCAAGTTAAAACGATTAAATCGATGCAATATTAAGGATATAATATAAGTTGTCCATATTCATACTTAAGAAAAGTATCTAATTAGCATCTCTTTACTTTTTTTATGTAAGCCGGTGATTATTATTAACTTTGCGCTTCGCAATTGTTGATCGATGAGTAGAAAAATGACACTTTCCATATTGATTCCTGCCTATAATGAGGAACGAACCTTGCATCTAATTTTAGATAAAGTTGCAGCCGTTCAACTTACCGCTGGAATTGAAAAAGAAATTATTCTTGTAAATGATTGTTCCACGGATGATACAGATGGAGCAATCAAAAAATACATGAAAGACCATCCTGAGCTTAATATCTCATACTACGCACATGAGGTTAATAAGGGGAAGGGAGCTGCTCTTCATACTGGTATCCAAAAAGCAAAAGGCGATTACCTAATTATCCAGGATGCAGATTTAGAATATGACCCAGAGGAATATAACATCCTGTTAAAACCAGTATTGACTGGATTTGCAGATGTAGTATATGGCTCGAGATTTATGGGTGGAAACCCACACCGAATTTTGTTCTTTTGGCATTCCATAGGTAATAAATTCTTGACCTTCTTATCCAATGCGTTTACCAATTTGAACCTAACGGATATGGAGACATGCTATAAGCTATTCAAAACTGAAATTATTCAGAGCTTAAATTTAAAGGAGAACAGATTTGGTTTTGAACCAGAGGTTACAGCAAAAATTTCTAGGATTCCCAAAATCAG
>CAXQNQ010000257.1:0-8568 GCA_964225135.1 Mesoflavibacter profundi | reverse complement strand
AAGCCTTTGAACGATCTACTTCTGTTTATTTAGTGGACCGAGTACTACCCATGCTACCAGAACGTTTATCAAATGGCCTTTGCTCTCTTCGACCTAATGAAGATAAGTTTACCTTTTCGGCAGTCTTCGAGTTCAATGACAAAGACCAAATCGTGAATCGATGGTTTGGACGTACATTGACCCACTCCAATCGAAGATTGACTTATGAGCAAGCGCAAGAAGTCATTGAAACAGGCCAAGGTGACTTTGCAGCAGAAATCTTGGAAATGGATCGGATCTCCAAAGTCCTACGTAAGCGAAAATTCAAGAATGGAGCGATCAACTTTGAGACGGATGAAGTTAAGTTCAAATTAGATGAACATGCTACGCCTATTGGAGTCTACTTGAAGGTTAGAAAAGATGCCCATATGCTCATTGAAGATTTTATGTTACTCGCCAACAAAGAGGTAGCTTTTTATATGAGTGAAAAAGGTAAAGAACAAGAAATACCTTTTGTTTATCGAGTTCATGACGAACCAGATCCTGACCGAATCTTAGCCTTAAAGAACTTTGCCAGAGAACTGGGTTTTGATATCAATATAGAATCTCCTGCGTCTATAGCGCATTCCTTCAATGCCATGCGATCTCAAGCAGAAGAAAATGAAGCCTTAAAAATGTTGACGCCTATAGCCATTCGAACCATGGCCAAAGCCATTTATACAACAAATAATATTGGTCATTATGGCTTAGCATTCCCGTTTTATTCTCATTTTACTTCTCCTATTCGCCGCTACAGCGATGTCCTAGCGCATCGAATTCTCTTCCAAAATTTGGATGGTACAACAACCCGAGTGGATAAAGAAAAACTAGAAGCTCAATGTAGACATATCTCAGACATGGAAAAAAGAGCCATGGATGCGGAGCGAGAGTCTATACGTTACAAACAAGTAGAATATTTGGAGCAACATATAGGAGAAACTTTTTCTGGAAAAATATCCGGTATTATCGATCGGGGCTTTTTTGTAGAATTAGACGATAACAAATGTGAAGGAATGATCGAAATCTTTAGACTTCCAGAAGCTTTTGAAATTGCCCCATCCCGATTATTTGCTACTGGTCTTACCACCAAAAAGGTATTCAAAATGGGTCAGTCCGTTCAAGTCAAAGTAATAGATGCTGACAAGACTAAAAAACAAGTCAGTTTTGAGTTGATGGATACCTATAGCTTTGAAGACTTTGATCATAAATAAAAGCACTATTAAGCTATTTAAAGTAAAGCAACACAGCAAGTCTTTCTTTTCCATAAGAATGACTCGCCACAATAGTATGGCTGATATAGGTAATATTTGACTTTTATTATCTTTAAGCAAAAACTAGCTCACTATGGACCCGTTAATCACAAACGATGCCGTTGTATTTGGATTATTACTGGTAATTCTAGCGCTGATTTTCTATACATCTAGCCTAGATTCCTTCAAGAAGTTTTACACCTTTTTTCCACCGCTTCTACTCTGCTATTTTATTCCTGGCTTGCTGAATTGGCCTTTAAATATTATTTAAGGAGAGAGTTCAAATCTATACTTTGTAGCGTCCCGGTACATGCTACCCGCTTCCTTAATTTTACTCTGCCTTAGCATAGACTTCAAGGGAATTAAGCAATTGGGTTCAAAGGCGCTTGTTATGTTTTTAACCGCTACATTCGGAATCATCATTGGGGGTCCTGTAGCCTTGTTTGCTGCTTCAGCCATACTACCTGAAAGCGTAATCAGTGTAAGTACAGACGAATTATGGAGAGGGCTTTCTACTATTGCTGGATCGTGGATTGGAGGTGGCGCAAATCAAGCCGCCATGAAAGAAATATTTGAAGTGGATGATTTAGTTTATTCCTCCATGATTGTAGTAGATGTAATTGTTGCCAATATATGGATGGCCTTTCTACTTATCGGTGCAGCCCAATCAGACAAAATCGATAAGATTTTAAAAGCAGATAATTCTTCTATTACCGCACTCAAAGAAAAAGTAAAGGCCTTCAGAGATAAGGTAACTAAAACAGCTACTACTACTGATTTATTCATACTTTTTGCTGTAGCCTTTGGTGGAGTAGCTTTAGCACATTTAGGTGCAGATCTAGTCACGCCTATGTTTGAAAATATTAATGAAGCATCCAATAATTGGTTATCTGATAATGGATTAAATACACTTATGAGTGGATTCTTTTGGCTTATTGTGATTGCTACTACTTTTGGAGTAGGATTATCTTTTACAAAGGCCAGAAATCTAGAAGGTGTAGGAGCATCCAAATTTGGCTCCGTTTTCATCTATATTTTGGTTGCCACCATTGGAATGAAGATGAATATTGGTGAAGTCTTCAAGAATCCTGGTTTATTCGCTATTGGTTTGATTTGGATGTTAGTACACGTTATTACACTTCTTGGTGTTGCGAAATTGATTAAAGCTCCATTCTTCTTTGTAGCTGTAGGCTCGCAAGCAAATGTAGGAGGTGCTGCATCTGCTCCAATTGTAGCATCTGCTTTTGATTCTTCATTGGCGCCAGTTGGTGCTTTAATGGCTGTATTGGGATATGCCCTAGGAACATATGGTGCTTGGGCATGTGCGTTGCTCATGCAGGCAGCTAGTTAGTTTGATACCACTTCTGTATAGTATAAAAAGCTTGTTTGGCCTGAGGCGTATAATCCGTCTCAGGCCTTCTTTCTTGAGTACCTTCATCGATATACCACTTCCAAATAAAGCCTCCTGCCCACCATTCCGCAGAATTAAATACAGTAAAAAGTGCTTCAAAAGCTGTAGCCTGAGCAGCCTCATCCGCTTGGATGCTGCGACGTTGAGGTTCCAAATTCCAATTTTCAAATGCACAATTCGCAACAGATAAATAACCAAATTCAGTAAACATAACTGGCTTTTGATAATGGCTGTGCAGCTGTTCTATTTGCTTTTGATATGGAATCCATGCCTGGACTAAATCTTTTACATTAGCTTGTGGATTATCTAATAATGGGAAATATACATCTATACCGATGTAGTCTAAATCTCTCCAAAAAGACACTTGATCATAAGTATCCCAGTTCGCTGCATAGGTTAGTTCACCAGAATAAAAACATCTAATTTCGTTAATCAAGTCCCTCCAGAAGTCTGGACGCTTGATGGCCGATTGATCTAGCTCAGTCCCTATACAAAGAACAGGCACTTGTTCTTTAGCAGCAATCCAAGCAAAGTCCAGTATAAAAGCCTTATAACTTGCTTCAAAATTGGACCAGCCAGTCTCCGTAAAATCCACTGCCCCTGGCCAAGAACCTGGAACATAAATCTGAGGTTTCAGCATAACCTGCAAACCAGCTTGTTGCGCATATTGAATAGACTTTCTTGAACCTTCCAATGTCTCTCCCCACCACTGCCAAGTATCCAGATTATATCGAACTTCATCAGACCCTGAACGGATAAAGCCAAAAGGAATTATTGCAACAGCATCTGCCTGTATCTCTTTCAAAGTCACATAAGGCTGTGGACCAACATCTATTCTTGGAGCAACAATAGAAAGTCCATTA
Organism: Mesoflavibacter profundi; assembly: GCA_964225135.1. Taxonomy (GTDB): domain Bacteria; phylum Bacteroidota; class Bacteroidia; order Chitinophagales; family Saprospiraceae; genus AM-2324. The sequence continues at coordinate 5,026 of CAXQNQ010000257.1, read as the reverse complement.
AACATACTAGCGGATTGACCTACTAATCCAATGGACCAACAAAAAGTTACTAAGCCAATTAACATGCTAATCTTGTTCAATGGTATGTGGTTTAGAAATTATGATGGATATCCAAGTCGCATATTCAAGTAAACAAATTTCACTCATATAAAAGGGCAACTTTGACCATTCCATAGCAGGTAATGACTCCATCAATATATGAATGGTTTCTATGTCTGCATCACCCATTTTATACTTACCTGTCTGTTTTAAAATTAAAAAAAGGTCATGAATAGGCTGATAAGCTGGGTGCTTTTTTAAATAGCGGTATCGATATTTATCCAATTGCTCTGATTTTTCAAAAAGTGCAGCCCAACCTTTGGCATGAGCAATTAAGAAATCAATTAAGTGGATAGCAATGTTTAGTCCCAATTTATCACTGGAATAAATGGGTAATGAATTCAGCCAATGTTTATGTCTAAAATTCCGGAAAAAATCCTGCTCATCTTGTATAAGTTCTTTTTGATTTAAAGCAAAAAACAAGCCATACAATAAGTAGAATCCTTCCATAAAGGGCAGTTCTAAATTTTTTATTTCCTTGATCACTGGGAAAAAAGATCTAAAAACTTCAAAAGCCTGCTGTAAATCTCCTTTGCGTAAAAGTATCCGAACTTGAAGATATAACACTCTGCCATACTCTAAATCATTCCCATTGTTAGCAAAGCTTTGGATTAACAGGAGTGCATCGTCTAGTTGATTTAAGTGAAAATAAATTTGCCCCTTCAACAGTTTTAGATTGTCTAATAGCCTTTGATCAACCTTTGCACTCGACTCAGAAAAATGAATTTCCTTATCCGCTATGTAAGCTAAAGCAGCTTGATAGTTACACTCCACTATTGCCTTTAAAACCCAGGATGAATGGTAGTAGAAATGTGCATATTTCGATGAAGAATCGGGTACTTTGGACTGTTGAAAATCTAAATCGAATACATCGACTTTTTTTCCTAACCTAAAATTGTAGAGATGATGGGTCAAAGAGAAATATATATTAGTCCAATGTTGCTCCTCTTCAAACAACTTTAAAAATCGTTGTGCCTCCTTTTCCATATATACATACTCAGTAACGTCCCACTTTAAAAGCATGTAATAACGCTTTAAAAAATCCGCAAACTTGAATGCTTGTCTATATTTCTTATTGCGCTTTGCGATGGACAGGCCTTTTTTAGCAAAATATTTACATAATTCTAAATGCCCGCATTGCTTAAATTGAATGGTCAATAACCAATAATTAGATAAGGTATTAGCATTATACCCTTTAAAAGCAGATTGGTTAGCTATTAAGCATTCATCGATTAATCGTTTTAAAAAACGTGCCTTGAATTTATTGTAAGCAGCGGCATTTCCTGAAGGATATAACTTATTCTTAATGGAGGATTCCTGATCATCTTGCATGATCGCAGAACTGAACTTTATAAATTTATCGGATAGACCAGCTTGATAAAAGGGGTTAAAGATTTTGGGATACTCCTGATCTAAATAGATCACGAAGACTTTAAGTAATTTAAAATCCATAGTTTTCATTTGCAAAGTAAACCGGCAACATGTTGGTTGTCAGTAAAATAGTTTTCTAGGGGGTGGATTTCTATTTGTTTTTGCTTGTCTTTTTTGGGTTGAACTGTACTTTAAAATAGCATTTGCGTAGGATAATTTAAAATAAAAATCTACTACTATGCAAATTCAAAAATTCATCTCCCGTACCCGAAGATTAGACCATTTGATTCGAAGAAAGTCAACAGGATCACCAGCCCAATTAGCGAATAGATTGGGTGTTTCAGAAGCAACTATCTATAGGTATATCCAGGAACTCAAGGATATGGGAGCACCCATCAAGTACTGCAGAGAAAGGCAAAGCTATAAGTATGAAAAAGATTACGAACTGGAATTCTAAAAAAAAGGCAGTCCCTTTTCATTTTGGAATATGTTTGGGGAACTATAGATTAAACTAGTGAGAGTTCCGAAAAGGGCTGCACAACCTATCTAATAAACGCTTCTAATTATGGTTGTGCTGCCTTCATTGAAAAAAAATTATTGAAGGGTAAATAGGTCCATTTCACCTTTACCTTTTACGCGCACCTTAGATCTAGGTATAAGCTCAAATGAATAATGTTTTTTCAGTACCTCCAAATCCTGTTGTATCAATTGATAGGTAGCGCTGGACATAGTAATGCCGCCAATGGTTGATATACTTTCCATACGAGAGGCGACATTAACCGAGTCTCCCCACACATCATATGCATATTTCCGTATCCCTACAATACCCCCTGAAACTGGTCCAGTATTGATACCTATACGGATATTAAAAACAGGTGCCCCCTCCTGCTGATTTTGAGCATTGATGCGATTAACCGCCTGTCTCATTTTTAATGCAGCCCTTATCATCTTAGAGGCATGATCATTAATAGGATCTGGAACTCCTGCTACACACATGTAGGCATCTCCTATAGTTTTGATACGTTCAACACCCTCTTCCGTCATGATTTCATCGAAAGCAGTAAAAAAGGTATTTAATTGATCTAGTAATTGGTCTGGTGGAATTTGTGCGGATATTTCCGTGAAGCCAGCAAAATCAGAAAAAAGAATAGTTGCTGCATCAAATTGAGTTGCACAATCATCTTTGGGGTCTTTTTTGATTCGATCTACTACGGAAGGGGGTAGGATATTCAATAATAATCCTTGAATCTTATTGTTCAACATCTTAAAGCGAATCGCCACAAAGACAAAGACCATCAGACCCAAAACGACTACCCCGATGATACCATAAGAGATACGTAATTGGAGATTACTCAACTTTAAAGCCTCTTGTTTTTTCTCTATTTCTCGAATATTCTTTTGATCTAGATACAAGGCTGATTGCATTTCGATATCCTGGACTTGTTTTTCTGAAATTTTTGAAAAACGATAAATATTATAATCCTCGGAATATTGCAGCGCTTTTTCATAGGCACCAATCGCCTTGTAGTGCTTGGAAAAATCCTCTAAAGATCGTTGAATATACCACTCACTCTCTGAGGATAAAGCTAATTGATAAGAGTGGTCTAAAACCTCCATCGCTTGTTGATGCTTACCTTGTAAATGATAAACTTCAAAAAGAGCACTTTCTACCTGCATCAACAAAAACTGATCGTCCCAAGCTTCCCATACTGCTTTCAATCTTGTCATTTCACTTTCAGCAAAAAGTAATTTTTGCCTAAACAAATCTTGCCGCCCTATTTGCTTATACAACAATCCTTTATCCCGCTCACAAGTAGCTATATTAAATTGCAATTCATTTATTAAGGCCTCTTCCTTTTCTGAAGACCTGATATCTAAGGATTTTTTATAGAATACTATGGCACTGTCTTGATAGGCAATTGCCCGTTTAAACAGGCTATCCCGGGAATAATTCCAGCTATTGGCTGAAAACAAATTTCCGATATTATTATACACACTAGCTAGGGTATATTGATCACCTAAAGCTTGACAAAGATTACGTGCCTTGTAGAAAGCTTGTTTCGATTCAGTGAGCCTACCAAGAGAATATTTTATAGTACCTAATAAATCATAAGCATTGGCCTCATTGGATTTTATTCCTTGCAATTCATCGACCGACAAATCAGGTAAAGTGGCTTGTACCTCTAAATTATTTAGATACTTATAGATGTACTCAATTGCCTGAGTGTAGTGCCCAAATTGTTCATATAACTTGGCAATATTATAAGACAAGTTCCCCACTTTTACAGGATTATCTAATTCAGCATAAATAGCCTCTGCTTGGCGATAAGCAAAGATAGCTTGAGGAAAATCATTCTGATTTTTATACAGTATACCTAGATTGTTGTAAATCTTAGCCTCCCCCTTTCGATCCTGGATAGATTTTCTGATTTGTAAGGACGACTCCCAATATGTGGAAGCAGCATCTAGGCTATCTCGAATACTTTCCAAAACGCCTAAGTAATTGTACGCGTCCCCTGCTTCTTTAGAATAAGCATGTCTATTGGCTATAGCAATAGATTGAAGAAGTGCAGCTTTTGCCTGTTTAGGATCTGATTTTTTTAATACCCAACCTATCTCATTCAGTAGTTCTGATACCCGAACTGAATCTTTTGACTTACGTATCAGCGTATACATACTATCCACCTCAGGATGAGATTGCGCAATCAGATTGGAAGAAGTATGGATAACAAGAAATCCAAATAAAAAGAAAAAGTAAAACTTCAATGGAATGAATCTTAGTAATCTACTAAATAGAGTAAAAACATAAACACTTCAAAAAAAAAGGAGATTGTTAATAATCTCCTCTCCTTTTTTTATTTCATGACCTTTACACCTGAAGCGTAAAACTTCAATTGATATTCTGGATCAGTGATTTGCTCTACCTCTTCTGGAGAAAGACCTGCATCTTCTGCATAATGTCTTAATTCATCTACCGGCGTCATTTCAGAGAATGCTTTACCATTCATAGCAATTTTTGCACCGCTTAAGTCTTTTGGAACAAAAAATCCATAATCCTTAAATCGAACATTTATAACCTGGCTAGTATCCTGTTCAGACACTACAGTCATCCAACATCCTTTGACTTGGCAAACTTCTTTTACCACACCATATACCACTGCATCTAAAGAATCTGATTCAGCAATTTGCGAAGCATCAATATTCAATATATCCTCTGCTTCTGCATCAGAAAAATCTTCACCATACAATCCTGGGTTATCAACTTCTGTTGAATCATTTTGCTCAGTAGCTCCTTGTTGTTCATTTGTACATGCAAATATTGAAATAGCAAGTACCCCTAGAAACCAAAGTCTTTTCATTTTTTCTTTTTTTATTTCTAAACAAAAATAATAATATTCTGTCAACCTACCACTATCCAAATTTCATCGAGAGAAATTCATCTTTAATCCTAAAAAAATTCTTAAATATATTAAATTATATAATATTTATATGTATAATATGTTAATTTAAAGAATATAATTTCAGCCTAGACCTAACATCTAACTAATTAAAACCG
>CAXQNQ010000256.1:0-3013 GCA_964225135.1 Mesoflavibacter profundi | reverse complement strand
AACTGGCTGAATTAGTAAATCCTGAAAAAGTACAGCCTACAACTGTTGAAATAGTAGATATTGCAGGGTTGATTAAGGGAGCTTCTCAAGGAGAAGGTCTGGGTAATCAATTCTTAGCAAATATTCGAGAAGTTGACGCCATTATACATGTAGTAAGATGTTTTGAAAATGGCAATGTCATTCACGTAGATGGTGATGTGAATCCAACGAGAGATAAAGAAACTATCGATGCGGAACTACTATTCAAGGATATAGAAACCTTAGAAAATAAACTAGAAAAATTAAAGAAACAGGCCAAGTCAGGTAAAAAGGAAGACCAAAAGCTAGTAGATCAGGCTAATAGTTTATTAGAGCATTTGAATGCCATGAAGCCTGCTAGGAGTTTTGACCAGGATGGTACTATGGATGACTTGCTTAAAGAATTGTCTCTTTTGACAGCTAAGCCAATCCTATATGTTTGTAATGTAGATGAGGATTCAGTAATCGATGGAAATGAATTCACTGAAACATTCAAAACTTTTATACAAGATGAACACGCTGAAGTTATTTTGATTAGTGCTGATATTGAGAGTGAGATAGCTGTAATGGATACTAAAGAAGAGCGTATGGAATATCTAGCTGAATTGGGACTCACAGAACCAGGTGTAAATAAACTGATCAATTCTTGCTATAAATTATTAAACTTGATTACCTATTTCACTGCAGGTGAAAAGGAGGTAAGAGCTTGGACTATTGTGAAAGATTGGAAGGCGCCACAGGCTGCAGGGGTAATCCATACAGATTTTGAGAAAGGCTTTATTAGAGCCGAGGTTATTAAATATAAGGACTACATTCAATACGGATCAGAAGCTAAGGTAAAGGATGCTGGAAAAATGAATGTGGAAGGTAAGGATTATGTAGTGGAAGATGGAGATGTTATGCATTTCAGATTTAATGTCTAATTATTATGTATAGATATTATCTCTTACATAAACCCTTTGGCTATTTAAGCCAATTCACCAAAGAAGTGCCTGAACATAAGGTCCTATCGGACTTATTTCAATTTCCAAAAGACGTCTATCCGGTTGGAAGATTAGATCGGGACTCTGAAGGTTTATTGCTTTTGACGAATGATAAGCGCTTAAATAAAGAATTACTAGATCCGAACTCTAATAAACCCAAGACCTATTGGGTACAGATAGAGGGTATTCCCGAAGAACAGGATTTAGATACGCTTAGAAATGGTAAACTTAAGATCCGAGTAAACAAAAAAGATCATAAGTGTAAAACGGCGAAAGTTAAATTTTTAGGTAACACCATAGAAATAGCCGACAGAGAACCACCAATTAGGGAACGTGCTAATATTCCTACTTCTTGGGTTCAAATAACTTTGACGGAAGGAAAAAATCGACAGGTTAGAAAGATGTTTGCCAAAATAGATTTTCCTGTTCTACGACTTGTACGAGTTGGTTTAGGTGGACTTACATTAGACACCCTTCAACCAGGAGATATCAGAGAACTCACTAGATTAGAAGCATTGCAAGCATTAAACAAATAGATTTTACCCTATTTATCCGGTCAAACAAAAAAGGGGTGCTATATGGCACCCCTTTTTGATTTGATATGGTTATCTGTAAAGCACTTGCTTCACAGCCTTTATTATACGTTCAGGATTTGGCATATATTCATCCACCAAGGTTGGTGCATACGGCATAGACGTATCTGCACCCATAACTCGAGCAACTGGTGCGTCTAAATAATCAAATGCATAAGATTGCATTTGGTATGCAATTTCAGAAGCTACTGAGGCAAATGGCCAAGACTCCTCTACTACTACCATCCTATTGGTCTTTTTCAAAGACTGAACTAAAGTATGGTAATCCAGTGGTCTGATGGTTCTTAAATCAATCACTTCTGCCGAAATACCTTCTTTTGCTAACTCTTCCGCAGCTTCTAAAGCCACGAGAACCATTTTATTGTAAGAAACTAGAGTAACATCTGTACCCTCGCGTTTCACTGCTGCCTTACCAATTTCTACAATATGCTCACCGTCAGGAACTAGCCCTTTGTGCCCATACATAACCTCGGACTCCATGAAACAAATTGGATCTTCGTCACGAATGGCTGCTTTCATCAATCCTTTAGCATCAGCTGGATCTACCGTAGAAATAACTTTGAGGCCTGGACAATTTGCTAACCAACTTTCAAAAGTCTGAGAATGTTGCTGTGCAAGCTGACCTGCTGCACCTGATGGTCCTCTAAAAACAATCGGACATTTAAATTGACCTGCAGATTGTGATAATGTTTTTGCAGCATTATTTACGATTTGGTCAAATGCTAAAACTGCAAAGTTCCAAGTCATAAATTCTACGATTGGTCTAAGACCATTCATAGCGGCACCTACTCCGATACCAGCGAAACCAAGTTCAGCAATTGGTGTGTCAATAACACGCTTAGGTCCAAACTCATCAAGCATACCTTTGGTAACTTTGTACGCTCCATTGTATTCTGCTACTTCTTCTCCCATGATAAAGACTCTGTCATCCAAACGCATTTCTTCTGACATCGCCTCATTCAAGGCTTCACGAAGTTGTAATTCTCTAGCCATATTGTTTTTAGTAAATGATTGAGCCACAAAAATAATAAATATGTGCACCCAAACAAATCACTTAAAAGTAATATTTGGTCTGGAAGAAATTAAATCACTCCTTGATCAATCATTGCATCAGCTACCTTAACAAATCCCGCAATATTTGCTCCTTGAACATAGTCTACAGAACCATCGAGTTTAGTGCCGTATGCTATACATTGTTCATGAATGGATTTCATAATACCTTTCAACCTTGAATCCACTTCTTCTCTTGACCAATTAAGCCTTAAAGAGTTTTGGCTCATTTCTAATCCAGAGGTTGCTACGCCGATATGGCACTGAGCGCAGTGTCCCAATGCCTCAACTAAATACGTGGCTCGGTCATCTATCGGACTGTATTTTGCATTATCAGCATATAATAAGTTCCAGAAGGCGACAGTTCTG
>CAXQNQ010000255.1:0-3972 GCA_964225135.1 Mesoflavibacter profundi | reverse complement strand
TTCAAATGCACTGTTATGAATAGAAAGGATTTTCTCAAAAATGTTGGATTGACTGGCCTTAGTTTTGGTTTATTAAACAAAAAAGTACTTCAAAAACAAGTTGTTTCCTCACCACCAGATTGTGTGTTGATTCCTGCTGAAACAGCAGGGCCTTTTCCATTAGATCTTACAGATAATGCGTTTTTTTTAAGACAAGATATTCGAGAGGACCGAGCTGGTACTGAGGTTAAACTAAAAATGCGCGTTTTAGGAGTGGATAATTGTGAACCCATGCCTAATGTTCGAGTACATATCTGGCATTGCGATAAAGACGGCAATTATTCTGGGTATGGAACAGAGGAAGGTACTACTTATCTAAGAGGTTATCAATTAGCAGATGCCCATGGGGAAGTGGAGTTCACAACCATCCTACCTGGTTGGTACCCAGGTCGAGTATGCCATATTCATTTTCAAGTATATGTCAGTCAGACTTATGCGGCAACCTCTCAGTTTACCTTCGAGCATGACGCTGTCAATGCGATTTATAATGAAAATCCAACAGACTATACCAAAGGGGAAGATCCTTTAACACCAGAAACTGATTTTGCCTTTGTTGATGGATATGAACATCAATTAGCTAGCTTAGTGTTTAATGAAGACACCCAGATGTATGAATCATTTTTGGAGGTCAGTGTTGAAGGAGAAGGTACAGTGGGGGTGAGTCATTATGAGCATCAGGCAAGTAAGCTGGTTCAAATAGGGCAAAATTATCCAAATCCATTTAAAGGTACTTGTCATATTCCAATTGAACTCTTTACTTCTGCAGCAGTGAAAATCAGTTTGTGGAATTTAAATGGTCAATTAGTCGAAACAGTTTTCGATGAATATCTTTCAAGTGGACATCATCGAATCCCTATTGCTATTCTAGGATTGGGTTTAAAACCTCAGCATTATATTTATCAATTGGAGGTGAGGAAGGAAGGGCAAGTTTTTAGAATTCCTAAGATGATGACCTACGGGGGATAAAATTTTATCGTTCAGGCCAATCTCTAATCGGAAATTCTTCTTGACCAGTGTAAGAATAATGCCACCATTCCATTTGGTAAGCAGAGAATCCACCTATCTGCTCCATCAGTTCTTTTAAAAGCCTTCTGTTTTGTAAAACTTCAGTGGAAAGGGAGTCATAATCATGGTGCGCTGGTGGTCCAAAATAGTCGAATGTAGTAGGCATGGTTAGCTCTTTTTTTGTAGCAAAATCAATTAGGGTCACATCTACTGCAGCACCTCTATTGTGCGATGAACCTTTGTGGGGATTGGCTACGTAATTCTCATCGGGCACTATTTCCCACATTTTGAATTGTACAGAAATCGGTCTAAAGCCATCCCAGATTTTAATACCTAAGCCTTCGGGGTATTTATGTCCATTGAAGGATCTTATCTTTCTAAGACTGTCTTGTACTAGCTTTAGATGTTGCGCAGTTTCATAGGCTAGATAGCATAGTGCGGTGTCATAGAGTATGGAACTAGTGAAGTTATCATCGGTAGCATATTTGATGTCCATTTCAATGTCTGGAATATAGTCTGAGACCAGAATTAAATCTGCTGGTTTGGGACCTGCTGTACAGCCAATGCATAGGGCAATAATAGACGCTATATTCAGGTAAATAAGAGTTAGGCGCTTTTTCATTTGAATTTCTTTTGCATCAAAATAGCATTTGTTTGAAAAGCATGCCATAATATGAAGGTATTAATCTTTTAGCCGCTATTCATTTTCATTGGTTTAGTGGGGTGATGTTTAAGGTTTGAATAATAATTGTAATCGGTGGTTATTTTTTCTTAAAATGTTCTTGGTAATAGTCATTGTAGCTTTTCTTCCATGCTTTAGCTGCTGGATTATAGAGTTTAGCAAGTTGGGGTTTGTGGTCCGTTAGGATTTTAGCATCTGAAGTATCAATCAATCTTTTGGACAAGAAAAATTCATATAAATCATCAATTTTTTCAAAATTGGGCTCTTGATATTCAGCAGTCGAAAAATCTTTTTCTACTAAACTGGCCAGAAAAATTAGATTTCTAGATTGTTCTGAACCAGGCGTAGCTAATACCTCTACGTTAAATCCAGAATGCACCAAGGTCTTATATACAGACCGGGCAGCTTGTCCAGCTTCTCCTTCGATAAAACCGTAAAAATTGATCATGATCATACCATCTTCTTGCATGATTCTCTTAGCATCTTCAAACCCTTCAACAGTAATTAAATGTTCTGGTACTGATTCACTAAGAAAGGTATCAAAAATGATGATATCATATAATTTTTTTGAGGTGCGTACGAAATGTCTAGCATCATCGATAAATACTTGGGTATTTGGATCCATGTTGAAAAAGTCATACGAAACATCTCGAATCCGTTCGTCAATTTCGACTACGTCTGTATTAAATCCTAAACGATCTAATTGTTTGACTAATGTACCCCCTCCTAATCCGAGTAATAATACATCAGATTCAGGTGGAAAAATCGAGGCTGCAGTTGGGAAATAATTGGCCCAGCTCCAAATACTATATTGAAAATCATCTGCTGCGCCTACATAGGTTTGCAAGGTGTTATTTACAATAAGACCTCTGCCCATTCTCGCATCAGGAGTAATACCATAAGAAGGATGATCTACCACTTTTACTTGCCCTAGAATCCCCTCAGATTGATATAAAATTTGATATTCATCATTGAATGGTTGATTGGGTTTGAAACTTAGGAAAGAACTAACTGCTATAAATAATAACATAGGAGTAGCACGTAGTCCTTTTAATTTAATTAAGGAAATTATCGGAAGTGTGGCTAAAATTATACCTGATATGATGGCAGGATTGGTTAAGCCATAATGGGGTATAATAAAGAATCCCATTAAAAAGGTCATAAGTATACCTCCCAAAGTGGATATGGCATATACATTCCCAGCATTATTACCTGCTTGAACAGCTTCTTGAGTGAGTAAATTAATGATAATTGGAGATACCATACCCATAAAAAGAAGAGGTGGAAGCATAAAAATTAGTAAGGAGCAAATAGCACCAGCTTCAAGTGAAAGGTGAATTGTTTGATCCATGATAATGGAACTACTAAATGGCATGAGTGCTAATAAAGTTCCTGCTGCGATAAGAACCTTATATAAGAGAGCCCGACTTCCTGCATGTACTCTAGACAAGTTACCTCCAATAAAATAACCTAGGGTGAGGCCCCCAAGTGTCAATGCAAGTGCTGCAGCCCATACATATAATGAAGTCCCAAAGTATGGAGCAAGTAGCTTTGCCCCAATCAATTCACAAACCATTACGGCACCTCCTTCTAAAAAGGATAAAAGTAATAGGTATCTATTTTTTGAAGTGATCATAGTTTATGTTTGAAAAAATGGCGGACATTATTGTCCGCCATTGACCGTTATTTTTTTTTAATTAATGATGGGCAATTGGGTCAGGGTTTCCGTCTGGATCACCTGAGACTGTTCCATCAGAAGTTATTCCTCCTATTAAAAGGATACCGGCTACATGTGGAGATGCCATTGATGTGCCACTAAGCGTAGCATATCCACCTCCTTTGTAAGTGGAATAAATGGAAGACCCAGGAGCACAATAATCCACTGGTGGATTTCCATAATTGGAAAAAGAAGACCAAGTATCCGATGAAGTCATAGAAGAAACAGTATAAATGTTTGATCCATTTGCTCTTGCTGGAGAGGAGTTATTCGCATGCTGCGATTCATTTCCTGCTGCAAGTACGAACGGACAATTACACCCATTTCCACCAGCTGCATTGATAACAGCATTGTCTAAAGTAGTACTTACGCCACCACCAAGACTCATATTGGCAACGTCTCCTGATGCAGCATTGGCTGCAACATGGTCTACCCCTGCGATTACGCCAGATGTAGATCCACTTCCTCTTCTATCTAATACTCTTACAGAGATTACAGAAGCTCCCTCAGCAACACCTACACTACCGAT
>CAXQNQ010000254.1:0-7332 GCA_964225135.1 Mesoflavibacter profundi | reverse complement strand
GAATCTTCTTGGAAAGGCTTAGCAGCAAATGGGCATAGATTCAGTTGAATCACCCAATCGCTGACCCATTTTCTACTTATTGCTATGCGATCAAAATCAGGCATCTGTTTTCGTTCGTTTTGTATCTACATAATGGTACCATTTGTCCACTGCAGATTGTATATCATCTGGTAATTCAGATTTAAAGAACATCTCCTCTCCTGTATCTGGATGTATAAAGCCTAATTCAGAAGCATGTAAAGCATGCCTTGGACAAACTTCAAAGCAATTTTGAACGAACTGCTTGTATTTATTGAATACCGTTCCTTTGCGGATACTATCTCCACCATAGCGGTAATCATTAAACAAAGGATGGCCTAAGTATTGCATGTGTACCCGTATCTGGTGGGTACGTCCAGTTTCAAGCGTACATTCCACAACAGAAACATAATACATATCAAAGGTTACCTTATAATGTGTTTTTGCCCACTTCCCTTCTTCACCATCCGGGTAAGCATAACGTAAGATCCTATGCTGTGGATGTCTACCAATATGAGCCTCAATGCTACCTTTCTCAGGTTCTGGGCTACCCCAGACTAGCGCAGTATATTTTCTTTGGATACTATGGTCATAAAATTGCTTACCTAAGTGTGCCATAGCAAACTCTGTTTTGGCAATAACCATCAAACCAGAAGTGTTTTTATCTATCCGGTGCACCAAACCTATCCTATTCTCCACATTACCCTGCATGACTGGTAACTCTTCATCCTTAAAGTAATACTTTAAGGCATTCACTAAAGTCCCATTCATATTACCAATTCCAGGGTGTACCACTAAACCAGCTTGTTTATTGATTACCATTAGGTGATCGTCCTCATACACTATATTTAATGGAATATCTTCCGCAATTAAGGTGTCATTTTCAGGGTGTTTAACGATATAGATATCGATAAGATCTCCAGGTTTGATCTTGTGATTGGGTTTGATTTGTTTCCCATTAACGGTAATAGAGCCAGCTTTCGTTGAATTTTGGATCTTAGTCCTGGTAATATTGGACAACTTGGCCATCAGAAACTTATCTATTCGAATTTGTTCTTGACCAGGATCCACTTTAATCTGAGTATGCTCAACAAAGGATTGATCATTCTCTGCTGTTTCATCCTGTATATCCTTTTGCTCCTCTTTCTGCATATTTTACTATCTTCCGTTAGTGATTTCGATTACAAAAGTAAGGCAAAATTCAGAACCTTTTATCCTATACAGAGGTTTACCATAAAATAACTAAAAAAGCATGCATAGTTTTCATTCTATCTGTGTCAAAGAAGTAGACGCTCCTATTACAACAAAATCACACATTCTTCCGATTTATCCGACCTCTTCATTTGTATTTGAAAATATAGAACAAGGCATCGATATCTTCACCGGAAAAGAGCAAGGGCATGTATATAGTCGATATGGGAACCCAACGGTGGAAGCTGTAGCAGCTAAATTAGCCGCATTAGAAGTATATGGAAGTGACATTGACGCTAGTGGAATCATGGTTTCTTCAGGCATGTCAGCCATTTCTACCCTATTTATGGCAACGCTAAAGGCGGGTGATAAGGTCTTGAGCCAAGGGAATCTCTATGGAGGTACTACTGAATTATTGCAAAAAATATTTAAGAATCTAGGAGTTGAGCCCATTTTTACCAATCTGCGGGATCTTGATCAGACAGAATCTCTTTTAAAGGAAAATCCTACCATCAAAATGCTTTATTTCGAAACACCCGCTAATCCTACATTAGCTTGTGTAGATATTCAAGCTTTAAGTGCATTGGGTAAAAAATATGGTGCCTGGACCGCTATTGACAATACTTTCCCTACACCCTATTTTCAACAACCTTTAATACTAGGTTGTGACTTTGTGATCCATTCAACAACCAAATTCCTTAACGGACACGGTAATTCCATTGCTGGAGTTATCATTGGAAAGGACTTGGCCTTCATGCAAGAAAAAGTTTGGACAGCCATGAAGCTAGCAGGTACAAATTGTAATCCTTGGGATGCCTGGCTTACACATAATGGTTTAAAGACGCTCACGCTACGAATGGATCGTCATCAAGCAAATGCTACTGAACTCGCAAATTATTTAAAAGGGCATAATCAAGTAGCGCAAGTAAACTACCTAAGTCTTACTGATCATCCAGATCATCTATTGGCTAAAAAGCAAATGAGTGGATATGGAGGCATGATGAGCTTTGAACTAAAGGGTGGTATAGAAGCGGGTGTCAAATTCATGTCTAGCTTGAAATTCTGCACACTAGCCCCTACTCTTGGCGATACGGATACCTTGATACTGCATCCAGCAAGTATGTCTCATAAGAATGTAGAAAAAGTTATGCGAGAGCGCAATGGGATAACAGACGGATTGATAAGGGTATCAGTAGGAATTGAATCTGTAGAAGATATTATTGCCGATATGGATCAGGCCATATCTTCCATACAATAAACTAATTCAGGTGCAGCGTCAGCTTGACCAAATACAAGCGCATTTTGCTCAAATTGTTGTCCTAGAGCCACAGCTATTGCTTTACTGATGTTTAGAACAAATAAACTCTCCTCTGGAGACCACTTCTGGCTAGCATCCGGAATGCCAACTGCCTGGTAATAGGTAAAATCAATTAAAGACGCCATTAATTGATCCTGAGCGGATTGATTCTCCTGATCTGTTTTAAGCTTAGAATAAGGATTCCATGCTGTTATTATAGCCCAGGTATCAATATTAGATGCACTTAGATAAGCCTGGAAATCAGTATTTAATTGACCAATATACAGGTCGAAAATTTGATCATCGATAAATACTTTATAGCATGTACTGCGGTAATGTTCATCCATTTTTTATTGCCGAGAAAATTTTAAATGAGTAAAAAAAATTTACGAATGAGCACCTCTTTTGCCTAATTCGATCACTTCCATATTTTTAATTTCACCCCTTGTAATATCAAATCGTAGCATAGTGCGTACTTTATGAAAGCCATGGTGGCCACAGGCTCCAGGATTCAAATGCAATAATTGATATTTATTATCTGGAACAACTTTGAGTATATGGGAATGGCCACAAATGTATATTTTAGGATGTTCTGTTTGAATCAGCTGTCGAACGCGTGCATTATATCGTCCAGGATAGCCTCCAATATGCGTCATGAATACCTTTAAACCCTCCAGCTCAAATATCTGGTTAAGTGGACTCTTATCTCGAATGCTAGCTTGATCAATATTACCATATACAGATCGAACGGGTTTAATTTGCTCCATTTGTTCAATTACATCGCCCTCCCCTATATCGCCAGCATGCCATACCTCATCTACAGATTCAACAAAAGACAAAATATCGTCGCCCATGTAGCCATGTGTATCAGATAATAGTAGAATTCTCATCAATCTAAAATAAATTATTATTAGAGCTAAAAAAAGCCATCATGCATAAAAGCATGATGGCTTGAGTTTTCTTTTTAAAAAAGGGTTAATTAACCCCTACTAACTCGACTTCAAAAATCAATGTAGCATTGGGAGGAATCACGCCTCCTGCACCTCTTTCTCCATAAGCTAGATTGGAAGGAATAATTAATTTGGCTTTTGAACCTACATTCAATAAAGCAATACCTTCATCCCATCCTGGAATTACGCGTCCTTGACCTATTGGAAATTCAATAGGTGCATTTCTTTTGTACGATGAATCAAACACCGTACCATCCGTCAACATACCCGTGTAGTGCACTGCAACAGTTTGTCCTGACTGAGGTTTTACACCATCGCCTTGCTCTGTAATAATATAAGCTAAGCCACTATCCGTCACGGTAGCACCTTCTGTTAATTTTTTAAATGCCTCTTCAGCAGCTTTTCTTTTCTCCTCTTCAGCAGCTTTAATGGCATCCATTTGAGCATTAAAAACTTCTGGAGCATCAAACCTACGCGCATCTTTTCCTTTACGAATAATCTCAATAGACTCGATAAGGTCTCCTTGGTCAATAGAATCTACTACTTCTTGTCCTTCTATTACATGACCGAATACAGTATGTTTTCCATCCAACCATGGAGTTGGCACATGCGTAATAAAGAATTGGGATCCATTTGTTCCAGGACCAGCATTGGCCATAGATAATTTACCAGGAGCATCATGTTTTAATTCTGGATGAATTTCATCTGGAAACTTATAACCTGGATCTCCAGTTCCAGTCCCTAGTGGACATCCTCCCTGAATCATAAAATCAGGAATCACTCGGTGAAACTTTAGTCCATCATAATAAGGCTCATCTTTTCCTTTTGCTTTATTTTCAATAGAGCCTTCTGCAAGCCCTACAAAGTTGGCTACTGTTAAAGGTGTTTTCTCCCATTCAAGCTGAACAAGAATTTCCCCTTTGCTTGTATTAAATTTAGCGTACATTCCTTTTTCCTTTTGTGAAAATACAGTTCCAAATACTCCTAAAATGAGTACGAGTGACAAAATTACTTTTTTCATTCTATATTCTTAATTATTTGTGGATTGGATTCAAAATACCTAAACCTTTAATCGAAAAACATATTTCATAGGCTTAAATTATAGTATTCCAATTGATCATTAAAGAAATAAATACTTTTAAACTTATTTTAACAAGTATCCAATTTTTAATCCCATATTATTAATTCCGGACAACCTTTTCTTTCTCATCTTATTTTTTCATCCAATAATCCTTAATAGATAGTAAGGATTATCATCAAATCAGCAAAAAATGGACAGCTTATAAAGCTGTCTTCCAACTATATTAGAATTTAAAACTTTGTATTTTTTTTCTTATCTTTTAATTCACACCTGAACTACCATCCACATCTACAGCTTTCCTCAATCATTATCTAACCTTCTTATCTATATGATTATGGAATTTAAAACAAAACACATCCGGAATATTGGCATCTTTGGCCATTCCGGATCTGGGAAAACCACCCTTACAGAGACAATGGTTTTTGAATCTAAGGGTATTCACAGAAGAGGCACTATTGCCGGACAAAACACTTTATCCGATTATACTAATATTGAAAAAGAAAAAGAACACTCCATTTTTGCCACACCAGTGCACGCTTTTTGGAAAACTTCAAAAATCAATATTATTGATACACCAGGATACGACGATTTTGTTGGAGAAATTCTTTCTACTCTTAAAGTAATTGACACAGCAGTAATGACTATCAATGCCCAAAATGGTATTGAGGTCGGAACAGAGATTATTTGGGATTACATTGAAGAATATAAAAGGCCAGCTATTTTTGTAATCAATCAAATGGATAAATCAAAGGCAAATTTTGAGGCCACCCTTCAACAACTAATTCAAAGATTTGGAGATAAGATATTGCCAATTCAAATTCCAGGAAATACTGATAAGGGTTTTAATCAGATAATTGATGCCCTAAGAATGACTACCTATGAATTTGATGCTGAGGGCGGTAAACCCACTAAAAAAGAAATACCATCAGAATGGAAGGACCGAA
The DNA here is from genome assembly GCA_964225135.1 of Mesoflavibacter profundi. Classification (GTDB taxonomy): domain Bacteria; phylum Bacteroidota; class Bacteroidia; order Chitinophagales; family Saprospiraceae; genus AM-2324. Next base: position 1,851 of record CAXQNQ010000254.1, on the reverse strand, counting down.
TAAATGATATGCATAACGTCATAGTAGAGGCAGCTGCAGAAAATGACGAAGCACTAATGGAGAAATATTTTGAAGAAGGAACACTTTGTGAAGAGGACCTTGCTTATGGATTAACTCTGGGAATTAGTCAGCAAAGATTCTTTCCTGTATTTATTTGTTCTGCTGAAAACAATATTGGATCTGGTCGAATCATGGGATTTATCAATGATATATGCCCTTCTCCTGAACAAGCACCAAATGGACAATTAGAAAATGGTCAAGAAATTGATTGTAATTCAAATAATCCTGCATCGATTTTCATCTACAAAACGCTTTCTGAACCAAGTATTGGAACAGTAAGTTATTTCAAAGTTTATTCTGGAAAATTAAAGCCTGGTGATGAGCTAGTTAATGCACAATCCTCTGAAGTTTGTCAAGTTCCAAATTTATATATCTGTAATGGCAAAGATCGGACTTCAATTAAAAAACCTTTATATGCTGGAGATTTGGGTGTATTACTTAAGCTAAAGTCTACTCATACTAATGATACACTAAGTGAAAAAGGCATAAACATAAAGATTGAACCAATCCATTTCCCTGAATCCAAAATACGAACTGCTTTCACATCTAATAATGAACGAGAGCTTGAGAAATTGATAAAAATCTTACACGGTATTGAAAATGAGGATCCAACAATTCATGTAGAGAATAATTCGGAAATTAAACAAATACTCCTTCATGGGCAAGGACAACAACATTTAGACCTTATTAAATACAGAATTAAAAAAGTATATGATTTAGATATGCAATTTGAAAGGCCACCTATATCATATAGAGAGACCATAACAAATTCTGCTTCCACACAGTATAGGCATAAAAAGCAAAGTGGTGGATCTGGTCAATTTGCTGAGATACATTTGAAGATTGAACCTATTAATTCTGGACCAGTAAATAACAAAGATTTCAACGTAAAAGACATAATCGTTGAGGATCTTTCTTGGGGTGGTCAATTAGAATTAGTATGGTGTATTGTGGGTGGATCCATTGATAGTAAATATATAAATGCTATCAAGAAAGGAATCATTAAACGTATGGAAAATGGACCATTGACAGGCTCTTTTGTTCGAGATGTACGAGTTTATATTTATGATGGCAAAATGCACTCTGTTGATTCCAATGACATGTCCTTTATGTTAGCTGCTTCATATGGATTCAAACAGGCATTTGAACAGGCTAAATCTAACATCTTAGAGCCATATTATGCTTTAGAGGTGCTTTGCCCTGCTGAAATGACTGGAGATATAATGGCCGATCTTCAATCCCGAAGAGCAATTATTCAGGGCATGGATACTGAAGGAAAATATCAAAAGATAGTTTCTCATGTACCGCAGGCTGAGATGTACCAATATTCTACAACTATTCGTGCTATTTCCCAAGGGAAAGCTAAGTTCAGTAGGACTAACAGCCATTATGCTTTAGTACCACCTAATATTCAATCAGAACTTACGGTCAACTATAAACAGACACTTTCACAATAACTATATTAAGAGGGGCATATATGACCCTCTTATTTTTTTAATAAGAAAACAATAGGAAATTCTAAACGATTGGACCAATCTAACTCTCTATGGGCCGCTCCATCAAATATCAAACTTTGAAAATTTGTTGAATCAAATCCCTTATTCAAAAATAGAGAGTCTACCCTATTCTGATGTACCAAATACAGGCTATCTAAAGTTTTTGTACCTGTATCGAAATAATATCTAGTTCCCTGCAAAGGATCTATTCGATCCTCTAAATATTTCAGAAAAGCACTTGGAAAAGGATTATTCTCATTGGTAAAAGCACCCGGCCAATGGGTAGACATACAAG
>CAXQNQ010000253.1:0-6540 GCA_964225135.1 Mesoflavibacter profundi | reverse complement strand
GGCCCGTTCGTCTAGGGGTTAGGACGCCAGGTTTTCATCCTGGAAACAGGGGTTCGATTCCCCTACGGGCTACAATAATTATCACAAGGTTACCTAATCGGTAGCCTTTTGTCGTTTATAAGGCTATTAGGTATAATTCCCTATATTTGGGTCTATTTTGCCAATAAAATTTATTGCATATTCCCCATTCTCGGTCATAAACCGATTAACTATGAAACTGAACGCTATAATTTGCACGCTACTATTTGTGCTGGGTACTTCAAGTGCTTATGCTCAAACCCCTTCTTTCTTTAAACAAGATGCGACTTGGAAATCAAATATAATTTATAATAAGGTTACTCCTGTTTCTTCAGATGTTATCCGAAGTATTCATTCCGATCCACTGAATCATAGTATCGCAGTAAAGCAAGATTATACAGACGATTCTGTTTATAACCATGCCATTCAGGAGGAAGATTCATTCTATCAATATCTATACTATGCTATTCAGGCGAAGGATGCTCAAGCATTGGCATTGCGACTAAAAGAGGTGAACCTACCTGCTGGTGCAGCTTTGTTTTTCCTTCATCCTAATTCAAATGAATATTTAGGCCCTTACACTTCAGAGCAGTTGGGTGTGGGAGGAAGTCTGTATAGTGGATTTATAATGGGGAGTCGTTTGGTGATGGAAGTTCAACTTCCAAAAAAATTGGTCCATGAATTTTATATGGATATTGTTGGTGTAGATTATGGTTTTGATAGCCAATTAATTCAGGATGGAAGAATGATGTTGAGTTTTGGGGATGCCTTGGATTGCCAAGTGAATGTGAACTGTCCATCCAATACGAATTGGCAGGATATAAGAAAAAGTGTTTGTCGAATTACGGTTGTAACGGATCAGGCAGCATACTGGTGTTCAGGAACTTTGATGAATAATACGAATGCCGATCAGACACCTTATGTCCTAACAGCAAAACACTGTTATTTTAATGATAGTCCTCAGTATGATTTATGGACATTTGATTTTGGTTTTGAGGCAGATGGCTGTGCCAATCCTGATAGCGCACCTAGTTTCAATACTATTTTTGGTTCAACTTTAAGAGCAGAACGCACGGAGTCAGATTTTATATTGGTAGAATTAGATGCGGCAGTTCCAGATGCTTATGATGTGGTTTATGCAGGTTGGGATAAGACTACTGCTTTGGCTGATACCAGTGTTTTAATTGCTCATCCTGTAGGTGATATCAAAAAGATTTCCTTTGATTATGATGAGGCAACAGTTTATCCTAGTGATTTGGATTTCGGACTATTTATAGCACCGGCTGATCATTTATTTGAATTGACTTTTGATTTAGGCATATTCGAAGTGGGTTCATCTGGTGGTCCAATGTTAAATGAACATGCTCAAGTTGTGGGTCAGTTAACAGGTGGTTTTGCAAATGATTGTAATTCTATTATAACCTATTACGGTAGATTTCACAGATCCTGGGCTGATGGTTCGTCTGCTTCTGATCGTTTGTCTGATTGGTTAGACCCATTAGGATTAAATCCTGATACTTTAGGTATGTTGAATCCTTCATCAGGTGGACATTTGATCAGTGGAGCAATTAATTATCAAGGGTCAGCTGTTTCTAATGTTGTAGTTGAATTAGGTGGGGGAGCAGCTGAGATTTTGACTACTAGTTCAGATGGATTTTTTCAATTTGCAGGACTTGCATCAGGTTTAGATTATAATATAATATGTGAAAAGAACAATGACCTCACCAATGGGGTTAGTACTTTGGATGCTGTATTTATTCAAAAGCATATATTGGGTTTACAACCATTAACAGATCCGTATCAATTAATTGCTGCGGATATAAATAATAATGGTTCGGTTTCAACGCTAGATATAGTATTTATGCAAAAGGCTATATTAGGTTTAGAGACAAGTTTTCCTAATAATTCCAGTTGGAGATTTATTCCAGCGGATTATGTTTTTGATGATCCATTAAATCCTTTTAATCCAGTATTTCCAGAAGAGTTAGAATTTATTGATCTTCAGGGAGATGCTTTAGAGCAAGATTTTGTTGCTATTAAAGTTGGAGATGTAAATGGAAATGCAAATCCAGATTTATAAAGAAAAAGATACATGTTATATCCTGCCAAAACACTGAATTGCAATGGTCAAATTATCGACCTAAGCAGCCCTAAGATTATGGGCATTCTTAACGTTACGCCAGATTCCTTCTATGATGGCGGGAAGTATCCTGGACAGCTCGCCTTAAAAAGAGTGGAAGAGATGTTAGCGGAAGGTGCTGACATTATTGACATCGGTGGGATGTCAAGTCGACCAGGGGCGGCGATTGTTTCTTACGAAGCAGAACGCAGTCGTGTAATTCCTATTATTCAATCCATAAAAAGTGCTTTTCCAAATGCTATCATTAGTGTAGATACTATTCGAGGGGGAATAGCTAAAGAAGCATTTGAATCGGGCGCTGGTATTATCAATGATATATCTGCAGGTCGATTAGATGATGCTATGATGGAAATCATACCTCAGGTAAAAATGCCTTATGTTTTAATGCATATGCAAGGTACACCAGAAACTATGCAACAAGCCCCTAATTATCAAAGTGTCGTTCAAGAAGTATTGGAATTTTTGATTCAGCAACTCGGTCAATTAAGACAATTAAACGCAACAGATGTGATTATTGATCCAGGGTTTGGTTTTGGAAAGACTGTCGAACATAATTTTGAGTTGCTCAAGCAATTACACGTTTTTAAAATTTTAGAATGTCCCATACTTGTTGGTTTATCTCGTAAGTCAATGATAAATAGATCTTTAGGGATTAATCCTGAAGAAGCATTAAATGGAACAACAGCCTTGCACATGCTTGCCTTACAGAATGGCGCGGATATTTTAAGGGTGCATGATGTTAAAGAAGCTAAAGAAGTTTGTAAATTATATGAAATTTATACCAATATAAAATTGGACGATTAAATTTCAACTACATGCAGCAGGATAATACCCCAATAGTCCTTACAGAATCATTAATCAAGAAAAAAGCAATGGCCTTTCTTAAAGGCTATTACAAATTTCGGCCTCGAGGTGCTGGAGGTACTATTGTAAAGTACGATATGCGCGCTGAAGGGGGAATAATCGCGGATGGCTATTTAGAATTCGAGGATGTAGATGGCAGTTTCTTTAGTGCTACCTTAGAGGCTAGTTCCTCCGATAAGCGGGATGAGGTCGTATATAAGATTCAGCATAGATTATTACAGTGGGATGCACTTGCGGCTACTTTACTGATTAGCTCCATAGTGCTCATTATTATGCGATATTTTGATTGGTTAGAGTATAAGAGCTTCTCGTTAGGCCAGATTCTTTTCATGAGTTGGATTATAGTGTGCGTAGTATATCTGGCTGTGTTTGTATCACTTCGATTTTTAGATAGGTACCGCTACATCTATGCTATCCAGCAATTTTTAAACTATCAGGTTACTGAGCAATGGATTTGTATTGGTGAGGATGTTTTCCCGAGTGGTTCTGATCCATATTTCAGGCAATTACGAAAAAAATGTATTGATCATGGGATTGGCTTATTAGTAATTAATCATCAATTGCAAGTCACACCACTATTTACCGCTAAACGTAAATCATTCAAATCAAATCAAAACAATACGAGGTTTAAGCAAATAGCTGCTTTACTACAAAATAGCTCATTGTCTGTTCAATCGAAAAATAATAAAGGCTTGCCTTTAATGCGGTTTAGACCAAGGTTTTATTTCCAACAAATACTATGTGGAATTAGCGTTACTTTTCTGATTGTCCTATGGTATGAACAGTATGCGCTTTATATGCATAGGCAAACGAGTGCTGAGGAAATTGTGGAAGAGGTATACATTAATGAAACGAACCAAATTCCAGAACCAGAGGCCTATGAGATAGACACTGCTGCTATGAATCAATTTGGGCATCAGATTAATTATAAACCACAAGAGGATGATACCTTGAATCTAGTCTATCAAGCTTGGTTAAGATCCAAACAAAAGGCGATTGCTGATTCTATAAAATTATCCAATAGATTTATATCAACAGGTCAGCTTGGGATGGATCCATGTACTAAATGGAAAGGCATTGGAAAAGGTTATTATTTGATTATCAAGGGTATTTATGAACATGAAAGAGAGGCTTTGGATAACCAATTGTTCGCCAGTAGATTGCATAATAATGTTGGAGTAGTTTCTGCAACATGTATCAATCCTGAATCCAATTTTTATTACGTTTATTTAGGTGAACCTATGCGTGATGCACAGTCCGCTGAACAGCTACTCCAACAAGTCAATAGAGATGAAAATCATTTATTGAAACCAGTGGAACAAAGATTTAAGCTGATATCACTGCCATAAAAGATTCTTAAGGAAGTATTAAAATTGTTTATATGCTTGCAATATGCCATAGTTTATTTGGTTTTAGGGGATAAAATATCAATATTCTGCGTTATAGAATTAAGGATTGTATATTTGTAGCATATTAAGGGTAATCCAACAGGGAAAGGACTAGGCAGTGGAAAAAAATTCACAACAAACAGAACAAAAAAAGAGTGCGCTTTTATTATGGTTGAAACGCATTGGCTTGGGTATTACAGCCTTCTTTGTATTGTCTTTTCTTTTGTTAAAATTACCTCCCATCCAGAATGCTTTAGCTTCCCAGCTAACTAATGCTCTTTCCAATAATCTTCAAGTTCCTGTCGATGTCCATCGGGTAGAATTTTCACTTCCAGGAGCAATAATAATAGATGATTTTTATTTAGAGGATTTAGCAGGTGATACCTTGTTATTTGCCGAGCAGACTAGACTAGATATTGAATCTGGATTTTTGGGCCTATTGCGGAAGGAGATAGTTATCAGAAAGATCAAGTTTTCTGGACTTAACTTTAATCTGAATATACCTAGTGGGGCGGAAGAGAATAACTTGAAAAGTTTATTGGCCTATCGGGATTTGCAAAAGGAAGTAAAAGATTCTCTTGAGGAAAAAACATCAAAGCCCTTAGAATTGGATTTGAAAGAAGTAGAGTTCAATGCCCTTACTTTCACTAACTCCAATATTCCTAAAGGAAATGATACCCGTATTTTCTTAGAAAAGGGTTTAGTCCATGTCAATCAGTTCAATTTTGAGGGGCAGCTACTTGACTTTAAAGATCTGTTTATAGATGGATTAAATGTTGAGGTGGAATTGTATGACTGGGAGAACAAAAATAAAGTAGTCAGTACTGTCATTACTCATTCTGATGACGATATGCCATTGGTCTTTTTTGATGAAGAAGAAGGAGATATCGTATTGGAACTACCGGATAGTACTGAATTTTCAGGGTATTTGGTTAAAGTGGGCCAAGTAAGCGGTTCAAATAATACTTTTTCGTTGGATAATTTGAGGTCTTCTATTAAACCGGTTCGCAAGGAAGGTTCGATTGACTATTCTAGAATGCGCGTTAAGGATATTACATTTGAATTCAATGATTTATTATTCGCAGACGATAAACTGGTAGCAGCGGAATCTCAGATGAGTTTCCAGGAGGAGAGTGGTTTCAAGTGTGAACAATTGGAATCCAAAACTTTGGAGTTGACCAATGAGCGATTGAGTCTGAATGATATGCAATTAAAGACAGATAAATCAGTTCTAGGAGATACCTTGAATTTGAATTTCAAATCCTTACAGGCCTTTAGTAATTTCCCATTTGAAGTTAGCCTAGACTTGAAAATTAATGAAGGAGATGTTGCTGTTGAAGATGTTATGCGCGTAGCTCCAGGCTTAAGAAATAACCGATTCTTTGTACAAAATGCAAACGAAAGATTGGCTTTAAATGGTCAGATTAAAGGGGTTATTGATGATTTACGCGGTCGAGAAATATCGATTGATTTAGGTAGAGATTTACGTTTAGAAGGAGATTTTTCTTTTCAGAAATTATTAGATCCAAAGGATCGATTTATGACCTTGAATTTAGATCGATGTCGTACTTCAATTTATGCCCTTAAAAATTTGATACCATTCATTGAGTTACCAGAAAACTTCAATAAGCTGGGCCGATTAAACTTCCATGGTGGGTTCAGTGGATTTTTTAATAATTTCAACGCCTTTGGCGAGCTAAGTACGGAACTTGGAGTAGCCAATATGGATATGAATTTGAATGTTCGAGAAGGGAAAGATTTAGCTAGTTATAAAGGGTTTTTGAATTTAGAGGATTTTGATTTAGGCTATTGGACTGGTGTTGAAGATTTGGGTAAGGTATATTTTTCTTCTAACCTAGAAGATGGAAAAGGATTAACTGCTAATACGGCAAGTGCTACACTAAATGCCAGTATTGATTCACTTGAGTTTAAAGGATATAAATACAAGGATTTGGCTTATAAAGGTCAGCTGGATAAAAATACCATTTCAGGAGGGTTTGAAGCTAAAGATGATAATTTTGACTTGTACTTCAATGGTCGAATTGATTTGCAACCTCAAGAGCCTGTTTTTGACTTCATACTAGAGGTAAAAAAGCTCAATTTAATGGCTTTGAATATCACAGATACCAA
>CAXQNQ010000252.1:0-14318 GCA_964225135.1 Mesoflavibacter profundi | reverse complement strand
TTCAAGTACCTATGGAGTGGGATGGTATTCCTATACCTATTGTGAAGGAGGAGCTGGAGGAGGATCAGCTTGACCTATTATCCTTTAATCAAGAAGTGCAAGACATTAAAGTGTACGATATAGAACGGAAGGAGGGTACATTCTTGCCTGTAGAAGGAGATTGGAAAGCCTTAACATTGGATCAGGTTAATGGGATAGATGAGGCCACTTTTGAAGCTATGCCCTTTCAAGCTTCTCTGCAAACGAATGCATACTATACATTACTACTTCGCTTAGCCAAACATTTATTAGTCAATCTGGCTAGTCATTCAAGTTTATTGGACTATTTGCTAGATCAGGATATGGAGCTGACAGCTGATGAGGCAGAAGAAATGTATGATAGAGCTAGTGCTTTAGGTAAACTTTTGATACCTGATGGGTATACCTTAGCAGGCATTAATATCCCAATGGAGTTGGAAAAAAATGGTCAAGTCTATGAATTGATAGCCGATGTGATTATTCATAGCGAAGATGGAGCTCAATCAGCTGTCCTTTGTTATATACCTGGAGAAAGTGCTGCTGCTCATGGAAGGGTAATCAAACAATTATCTAAGCAGAAAAATATGTTGAAAGTAAAGGGAATTTCTTGTCGCTTGATTAATGTGGCACGCTTCCAATGGAAAGATTATTAATTATTATTCGATATTTTGGTGAACAAAATATAAATTTAATAAATAATTGAAAAAAATAAATATAAAATCAATGGCTAAGAAAGACATTATTTTGATTGCAGTTATTGTAGTGATATTGGCAGCATTGTCTTACGTTATCTACGACCAGGTATTCAGTGACAAAGGACAAATAGCAACAGCAGAAAGCAATACGCTTGCTGATTATTATGAAGAAGAGGAGGACAATTATGGGGACTTTGAAGAGGAAGAAGCTGTTTCGTACGCAGATGTCGAAGATTCAGATGAAGGTTCAGCGGATGACACAGAAGAAGTGTATGATGAGCCAACTGATTATGAAGAAAACGATGTTGTAGAGGATTATGCTTCTGTGGAATCAGGAAAATATATGGTTATGGCGGGGCAATTCCAACAAATGGTTTGGGCAGAGGCGCAACGTGATTTAATGTTGAAGAAAGGGTATGATCAGACTCGAATTGAGCTGTTCGATCGAGGCAGTTGGGCAGCTGTTATGGTCAATCGTTTTGATACTTATTCAGCAGCTGAATCTCTAATGAATGAACTAATAGACCAAGGTGTAGAAGCAACTATTATACCCAAGCAATAAAAAAAGCCTCCCGAATTTTTCGGGAGGCTTTTTTTACATATCCATCCAAGCCAGGACTCCACCAGTTAGATTTTTTACATCTGAGAATCCAGATTGAACCATAAGGTGCTGTGCCATAGCTGATCTTTTTCCAGATCTACAGTGAACCACTATTGGTTTAGATTTTAATTCTTCTAGTTGAGGTAATGCACTCATGATTTCTCCTAAAGGAATTAGTTTACCACCAATATTGAATTCATCATATTCGTGCTTTTCACGCACATCAATCAAAACAAAATCATCCTGATTATCCATTTTAGCTTTAAGCTCTTTTACCGAAATTTCCATATTATCTAATGATTACAAATATTGTTCTATTTTGAACTTGTCCAAGTTCATTTTGAATACAAAGAAAATACATTCCCGCTTCAAGTTCTGTAACATTTATTTCATTATTTGGGCCATAGCTACCTACTTGTTGACCGGAATGATCAAAAATGATCAGCTGGTCAGTACTGTTTAATGTTACTCCTTTTAGGTTGATTATACTGGAGGTAGGATTTGGAAATACTTTTAATTGTTCCGTATCAGTAGCCACCTCTCTAGTTGGCGTTTCTATCACTTCTTTTTGACCTACGACAGCTCGAATCATGGGTGCTCCCTTAACTACACCCTCCATATTTTCCCAATTATCCCAAATGTTCAGGTAAAGTTTAGAAGATAAGTCTCTATGGATATCTAAACCAATGGGTATACCAAAGTTTGCAGAGGTTAATTGCTGAAATCCAACATAAAAAGTCTGCCCTGCTTGTAGCGGAAGTCCCTCTTCTTGGCCGAAGATATTTTTCAGGGTGTAGGTAGTTAATCCTTGTAAAGTATCGAATTTGGAATCTGCATATAAGGGACTCAGGAATTCCATACTGAATTCTGGTTCATTATCTAATTCATCCAAATAGATGTGTAAGGAGAATAATTGATCCTCCGCATTTCCATTGACATGTGGAAAATGGAATTGAATAGCTTTGAGCGTGTCTTCTAAAACCGATCTAAACTCCAAAGCTAATTCTGGATTGTCCGTTTGCGGATTCTCTAAATATACTTGGCGTTCAGCTGTACCATCATCATAAGCAAAGTAATTATCCAACTCATGGGTTCGAAAGACTTGATCATTAATAGTTATTTCTTGACCACTTAGTGTAAATCTATAACTCAATTCTAAACTAGCTTGATCTAAGCCATTTAGGGCAGGTCCAAGTGCATTACGAATATCTTGTGCATTATTTGCTGGAAGCAATTTGCTGAAATAAGCATATTCTTTTGAAGGTACATTAACCGCATCTAAAACATTTAAGTTTACGGGAATATTGGTATTAGTGGTCTTTTCTCTTAGAAGGATATCAGAATCATTAGCGGGGTTGGCTGTAAAATCTTGATGATTGTAGAACACCGACTCAAATTCCATTACACTAATTTGTGCGCCTAAATCGGCCAAGAAATGGTTGATTGGCATATGTTCGTACTCCTGTAATAAAGAATTGGGTATATCAACAAAGGCTACATCATCGAATGTATCATTGAAAGGTTCATCAGCAGCTAGACGCACATAATCGATATGCCACATGTCATAAAGACCAACAGGGCTAACTTGATTTACAAAACGGAATTGGAATCCATCGTAGTGAAATTCTGCTGGTACTCCTAGGGTAACAAATTCGAAGGCAGGAGAATCCTCTAAATTATAGGTGCTATCTATTCCTGACCGTATCCATTGTTCTTCCCAAACTCCATTGGCATGCTTAAATTCTACTTTTAAGCTATCTGGACCATTTGGGTATAAACCATTTCCTTTTGGAGCCACATAGAATCTAAGTCCTACATCAAGGTTACCTACATTTCCAAGATTAATACCTCTAGAGGTCATGAAGTCCGCTTCACCTGCATTTGGATAAGGCCTACCTTTATAATCGAGTCCATCAAGTGTTAGCATTCCAACAGATGGAGGATTCTCCGCCATGGTGTTGTTCACATAGCCATCTTTCGATACCCATCTATCTGATGAAGGATATGGACCGTCATTATTAGCAAAGTCATCGAAAAAGGGTAAGTCAAGGAAGTAGGATTGAACCTCTACTGGAATTTTATATTCATCACACACCCCAAAATTATCGCACAATCGGGCACAGATCGTATCTACTCCTGCCCCAAGTCCTGAATTATAAAAAAAGCAGGTCGTTGGAACATCGTAGGTTGTCCAATAGGTGGTTGCTATAGAGTTGTAATCATCATCACATTCAAAGAAGACATTACAAGCCAAGTCTCCTGGCAGTGTACTTGCATCTAAGCATATTTCTTCTGTGGTTTCTTCTGTAGTTTGAACAGTTGATAGGATATAGGTTTCAGATGGTCTTCTTGTTATGATGGTATAGGCTCTGCTATCACAATCTCCTTGGTCTGGGCAATATTCCACACAAATAGTTTCTTGGTACCCATCTTCATTTGGCGCAATGTAAAAGATATGGTCATTCTCAAAGCTTGTAGTACCCAAATCCGTCAAATCATCACATTCCAAGAGACTTAAAGTGGGTTCAAGTGCATAACCAATTCCAGTGGTATCGAAGTTAATTTGAATAGTATCTCCTTGTTCTACATAATAGAAAGTCCCATTTAAGCTAGGACAATTAGGCATGATAGCCTGTTGATTTGATGATTCTTGATGTAGTTGTTGAAGAATTGGATTTCCGTTCAAGGGGGCTTCAATCAGTTGGGTATGTGCCAAAAAAGGAAAACAAATAAGTAGGATTACAGGTAAATATCTAAACATTGTGCATTAATTTGAATCGCCCAAAAAACGAAGACGAATCTGTTATGTTGTTATTTAACAAGTCTGTGGGATATTAAATTGCAAATTTAGGTAAATAATTGTTTTCCAAAAGCCCCTCAATGGACTTCTGTTGTACTAATTATCCTCTGGCGTATCTATTTCAGGCAGCTCATTGTCCTCACAAGCTAATGGTTGTTCCAAGGTTAAGAATAGTTTAACGTAGTCCCCTGATTTAACCTTAGTGCCTGGGTCAGGGATTTGCTTATATACGTAGGCTTCCTCCAAATCAATTACACTGGCATCTTCAAAGGCATCAAAATTAAGCTGGTTAGACTCTAGCATGAATCTAGCTGTTGCAAGCTTCAAGCAAATCAATTCAGGAACGGTACGTTGTTGGATGATTTGCTTGGTAATCACGAATTCGAGTGTTTCCCCTTTTTCGAGTAAGAATCCTTCTTTTAGTTTTTCCTCCGTTATTTTGACTCCATTGTGGGTCATATATAAAATAGATCCTTTTGCTTGTTTAGTATCTATAATTTCTTTTTTAATTACTGCCTTTATTCCACGAACTTCTAATATCCTCTTATATGATTCATACATATAAGCAGCATCTTTGAAAGGCGGAATTTCGACCTTTGGTGGTGTTGCTGAGCTTATTGTTAGATATACTGTTCTTCCTTCTTTGATACTTGCTCCCGGAGCTGGGTTTTGTGCAATAACTACTCCTGGCTTCAGATCCACTTTCCAAATGGAATCAAAAACCACCACTTTATAATCTCCTTTACGCGCAATTTTTTTGGCTTGATCGAGCGGCATGCGTTGCAGGTTGTCTAGGTACAGACTTTTACCATGTTGAGTGTAAATATCTAGTCCTTTTGTGATTACAAGGAAAAAGGTCAAGAGAGCCACTATCATTAAACCTAGATTTTTAAGTACAAATGGTGTGGTGAAAAACAATTTTAGTTTTCCAGGTAAAGCTTTTATAAAGGGAAGCGCTGAATTAGTCCACCAGTGTTTGATTTGCTCTTGCATTAAAACCGTATTCTAGGATTTTGTCAATAAAGTTGTAAGGCTTATACCCATTGATAGCTGCCTGATGGAAAATACATGTTGCAGGGGTCATACCTGGTAATGAATTTACCTCAATAATGATGGTTTCTGCAGTATTGTCTTCGAATACTCTTACGAAAGCATCAATACGCGCATATCCACGCACATCAAGGACTTCAGCTGCTTTTTGGAGGGTGCCTTTGACCTGTTGTGCAATATAAGAATATTCATCAGGATTCTTGGAATATCTAGCGGGTGTTATGTTTTGTCCTTCTCCCGCTAAGAATTTTTCTTGTAAGGATAAAACCTCTCCCGTAGCAAGTGCTTCTGAAGGTTCGAACATTTCATATACGGTTTGTCCATTTTCTACACGTGTCAAAAAGCCTCCAGTAATCTCTAGAAAATGCTTTGCTCCAGCTCTTTGTATAAGTTTTTCAAATAGAATTTGGTCTTTGATTGGAAATTCTTCTTTTTCATCCAGGTCTAAAACTATTCTATATTCTTGTCCATCTGACTCCTCTGCTCTAAACATAAGCTTGATAAAGGCATCCAGCTGAGCTTGGTTTTTGATCACTTTCACAGCAGAGGAACAACCGTCATCTACCGGTTTGGCAATAAACGGATAATCAAAATCAGATTCCAACGTTGCAATAGCCCTTTTCGGATCAGCTGAGTAATCTAATTTCTCTAAGATGGATTGATCTGTTACTGTAAATCCGTGTGCTTTTAGTTTTTGTAGCGTATTGTATTTATTAATCGTTATCGAAGAGGCATCTGCAGAACAACCATTATAAGGAATACCAATTTCATCTAATTTGCGCTGTACCTCTCCATCTTCTCCAGGGCGCCCATGTAATGCGATAAATACTGCATCTACTTGGTCTTGGAGCCTTGTATAGGAAATTTCTTCTGCATGGAAAATAGCTTCTTTTCCCGCATAGGTTTCCGTCATATCTTTCAAGCGTTCTTTGATTTCGTCAATGACTGGATGATGCTCGCTTTTTAAGATTTTATCTCGAATATCATCGGCATTATCTTTAAGTAAAAGATTTATCGGGATCTGATATAGTTTATGTCCATCGCCCGATTTCATTAAGAAAATGGGTATTGGAGTATATTTTGCTGAGCTGGAAAGTTTTTCATAAATATTTCTTCCAGACTCAACAGATATATGTCTTTCAAATGAATATCCTCCTAAGAAAACTGCCACTTTGGTCTTATCTGCTGATTGGTTTTGAAGGGCGTTCATTTGATCAACTAACTGATGATATAACTTTTGAGCCTTATTTTTCCTAACAGAATCACCAATGCGTTCATACAAGGAGACCCTAATAATGAAGGTTAAAAACTGGGATGGATTGAGGCCAATTTCTGCTGCCTGATGGAAGAAAAATGAAGAAGGAAGCATCCCTGATGTAGTATTGGGATCATTCAAAAAGATCTTTCCGTTTGCAGTAATGAACCCATCAATTCGTGCATAGGTATGAAATTGTAAGTATTCGAATAATCGAACACATTCCTGCATGATATTGCGAATATCCTGATGATTGGGCAGATCAATGGGTGTCAATTTTCTTGATCTTCCCGGCATGTATTTTGAGCGATAATCAAATAATTCTCCGCCCTTTACAATCTCGGTTGGAGGTAATGCTTCTGAACTACCATCTTCTTTTCGAACCACAATACAAGAGAATTCCTTCCCATCAATAAAGGATTCGATGATTACTTTTTGTTCATTGGACCAAGCTTCCATGAGAAGCTCATCAGCTCCGTTTTCGAAAGCTTCATTTATTATGTTTAGAAGTTCTTCTGGGTGGTACACGGTTTGACCTTGAATATCCATTGGGAAGCCAAGGCCATCTCTGATATCTGCCATATTGCGTACATAGTCTACCTGTGCATCTGTAGTTTTTTCATTCCACTCGGCTCTTTTTATTCGTTGTCTAAAAAAGGCTAGATCCATGGCTTGGATAAATCCATCATAACCGGTCGATTCTTTTAAAATGCTGACTCCAATGGAGGAACCTTGTTTAGCTGGCCTGATAACAATGGGATATTGGATAATAGCTTTAGCTTCTTCAAATAGTGCTGCTTGATCTCCTTCAATCCATTGATTTCTATTCACCTCAATCACATTCGGACATTCAAATCCTCCTGCTTCCATCATCTTCTTCTGGAAGGCCTTATCAATACCAATGGCACATGCGCGAATTCCTGAACCCGAGTAAGGAATATCCAATGCTTCTAGTATACCTTGAATTTGTCCGTCTTCTCCAAATTCCCCATGCAGCGCTAAGAAGGCAAAGTCAATCCTTTGGGCTATTTCATCCCATGATCTAGTTTGACCCACGGTATTACGTAATTCCTTTAATTCATTATCACTAAGCTGGTTTAAGCTTTCAAGGTAAACTTGAAATTGATGAGCTGTTTCGGGCAAATATTGAACAGGTGGAAAGAAATCTCGAATGGTCCCTTTGTAGATAAAAGACCAATCTAATTCAATAAGTCCACCAAGACTATCTACAAAGATTGGTACAGGCTCGAATAGTGTCTTATCCAAGTTGTCAAAAACTGTTCTTCCCCCTGCAAATGAGATTTCTCTTTCTCTCGATGGGCCTCCAAAAAATATGCCGACTTTTATCATAGAAATATTAAGGTCCTGATTGAATTTCTTGTTGCTAAGTTAGGTATTTTATTGAATAATATATTTTAGGAATATTAAGTTTCCTTTGGATTGAATTGCTTTAAAATGAATTTTTAATTGTGCTAAAGAAGTTAGGGATAAATACTAAAATTGTTTGTAAATTTTTCCCATGAATCAAGACAAAAAGCTGAATAAGGAGATCTTGCGTTTAGCCATTCCAAATATTCTAAGTAATGTTTCGGTACCTTTGCTTTCTTCTGTAGACACAGCTTTGATGGGGCATGAGTCTGTTAAACATTTAGGTGCTGTTGGAGTAGGGGCTATGATTTTCAACTTTTTGTATTGGAATTTTGGCTTCTTAAGGATGGGAACTACTGGATTTACGGCTCAAGCATTTGGTGCAAAAGACAAAACTGAGGTCATCAGTACGCTTTTTCGGGCATTATTTTTGTCGGTTTTAATCGCATTGATTTTAATCCTAGCAGCCCCTTTTATTGGTGCTTTTGCGACCAAATTGATGTTCGTTCAAGACAATCAGTTGGACTTAGTTTTAAGTTACTTTTCCATTCGAATTTTGGCAGCACCCGCCTCTTTAATTCTCTTTGCTATGTTTGGGTGGTTCTTTGGCATGCAAAATTCTGTTTATCCATTATTCATTACCATCTCATTAAATATAACGAACATTATTGTCAGTTATTTTCTGGTCAAAGATTTAGGATGGGGTATCGAAGGAGTAGCTTGGGGAACAGTTATTGCTCAATATACTGGACTATTGTTTGCTGTAAGCCTATTTGTGTTTAAGTATAGAAAAAGGCTTGGAGATTTGAATATTTCCGCTCTTAAGCGTTTAGACAAAGTCATTTCATTTCTTAGGATCAACACAGATATTTTCATTAGGACTTTTTGTTTGACTTTTGTCTTTGGCTTCTTTTATGCACAATCTTCCAAGATGCAGGCTAATATGCTGGAGATAAACACCATCTTGATGCAATTCTTGAATTGGATGTCATATGGGGTGGATGGCTTTGCTTATGCGGCAGAAAGTCTAGTAGGCAAATATCTCGGAGCCAATAATCAGGCTCGATTAAAACTAGCAGTAAGGCAGAGCTTTAAATGGGGGATGGGTTTTGCCGTACTATATGCTCTGGTGTATGGTATTTTTGGAGAATCTTTATTGTATGTCTTCACCTCTGAGGTTTGGTTAGTAGATGCTAGTATGGTGTATTTGTTCTGGATGTTTATTCTGCCTCTAGCTGGAACGCCATGCTACATTTGGGATGGAGTATTTGTGGGTTTAGCTGCCTCAAAAGATATGCGTAATGGTATGATACTATCTCTAGCAGTTTTTATGGTCGTTTATTTTTCTATAAAAAACAGCTTGGGTAATCACGGTTTGTGGTTAGCGCTTTGTACCTTTCTGTTGGTTCGAGCTGTTATTCTGTGGTGGTATTATCGAAGAGGGAATTTTCAACGCGTATAAAAAAAGGAGCTGCAAACTGCAGCTCCTTTTTTTAGTTTTGGATAATCATACGTTTGGTAGACGTTTTATCTTTTCCAATCAATTGAATCGAATAAACTCCAGTGCTTAGATGAGCTAGATTAAGTGATTTAGTTACCAAGTCAGTTTGGATGCGTTCTTGGTAGATTAAACTTCCTTTGCTATCTAATACTCTTATATTTTCTAGGTTATTATTCCATTCACCCTTAAAGTCAATGAGTACTTGCCCATTTGAAGGGTTAGGGAAAATGGTCCAATCTTCTAAGACTTTATCTACCTGATTGGCAGATGTTGGTGCATTGGGATCTAACTCTACAAATACGGTAGTCTCTTGAAGTAAACCTCCATTTCCGTCCGTTACTATGAAGCTGAAGCTGTCATTTGATCCATCGCCAGAATGTACATATTCTACATGATTCAAATCAATGGAGAGCTGTAGGAAAGTATCTCCAACCATAACAGGCTCATAAGCCCAACGTAATTCACCATGCTGAGGCTCTTGAATGATGGTATAAACGAGTTCATCTGCCGTATTATCATTATCCGCTACAGATAATAATTCCGGTTCGATCCATCTACCTTCGCCATCACGAACAGTAATGATTTCATTATTCACTAGATATGGAGACTCTGGAATTGCTGCTCCACAAGATTCTAAGTTCCAATTGGTGATTTTACCTCCAATACCTTCTTCGTCTACAACTGTTACTATAAGCTCCCAGGTACCTAATAATGTTTCCCCATCAAAGTCAGATAAGTTCCCAACTGGTTTTACCAGCTCGAACGTATTAGCAGGACATGGTATAGGTGCTAGGGATTCGTCATCAAAACTTAATTTCATGGAAGTCAGGATACAAGTTGCATCATGTAATAATACCTCCGTTCCTGCAGGTGATTTTACGGAGATTTGAATATCATCTAGCTTATCATGTGAAATATCTACATTAGAAATATTCAAGTCAGTAATTACAGCATTACTTACCGCAGCTAGCTCAGAACTTACCGATGCTCCTGCTGCCAATTGTTGGCTGATATTTTTAGGCAGACCAATAGGTGTAAATTGATCACAGGTTTCTGTGAATGTTTGGTAATAGAAAGGTCCTTTCCATTCCCCTTTTCCGCATCTATCTGCATTAGCTCTTACTCTCCAAAAATAGACTGTACCCTTGTTTAACGGCTCGTCAGAAACATAAGTAGTTTCAATTGTATTCGATACTTCATCTATTATAAACTCAGGCGCAAAGTTTGGATTGGTTGCTACTTGAATATCATAATCCATTGCATTAGGTAAATCAGACCATGAATAGGTAGTTGCTAATGGCATTTGTGTTAATTGATTAGCTGGCTCTACTAGTTCTAGTGCTGAGAAATCAGCATTTTCTGTATCTACATAGATAGATTGGTAGAAGGTATCTAAACCTACTATTCCTTGCATAATGAGTTCGGTATATCCATTATTGTAATCCGGATCAAAAGTAATATTTAGATCAGTAGATTCACCCTGAGTGATAGTTTGGGTTTCCCAAGCTAGATTCATCCCAGCTGGGATGTCATTGACGAAGCTCAGGTCAACCGCACCATCAAATCCATTATATCCATTAAAATCAAATGAATAGTTTAATTCTTCTGGTAGACAAGCAAACTGATATACACCCGAAGTGATGTTGAATCCATAATAAGGATCAGTCGGCTGTGTCACAGTGATATTGGAGTTTGAAATATCAAAAAAGATGTTGTCCGAACCTTTGATTTTGATTCTACCAGCGAAAGTGGTTACCTCCGGTAAGAAGGTGGTGTATGATCCAGTATTTGGTACAGATTCTGCAAGCAAGATATCAAAGTTATTTCCAGAATTCGTAGATAAATAAATATCCACACTTTGACAATTTACAGGTGCTTGGTCAGAGTTTGCTACATTCCATTCAATAGTTACCTGCTGACCACCTTCTAATTGATCCCCCTGTGAAGAAGGGAAAAGTACGGCAAAGGGTCCTGAGTTTTGAGCTACATTAAAGGTTACTTGTGTTGAATTCCATCCACCAGCTTCAGGATGATTATCTCTAACGGTGCACTTGAAATTCATTTCTCTTCCAACCGTAGGTAAACGCTCCCCTGAATTACTTTGATTCGTAAGAATTAGGTTTAGTGCAGGAAAAGATCTCAATGGTTTATCTGTTGGAGTTCTTGACATAAATAGTGGAACGGTGATGTCCTCTTGTTGCGCTTCGTTGATACTGGTAACAGGCCCAAGGTCATATTGCTCCCAGCAATAGGTCAAGTCGTCTCCATCTGCATCAGTTGCGATAGCTTCTAATTCAAAGGCTGTTGATTTAGGAATATAAAAGCCTTCTCCATGATTGTGAGTAACCTCTGGTTTTACATTATTTACCGGAATCACGTCTGGACAAGTTGCTCCAGTAGATTGTGTGCTAAATTGAAGCACTTGCTCCAATGTTTTCACGTGGTAATACGTATTATTTTGATTGAATCCAAGGGAGATATTTTCTTGGCCACAAGAACCCAAGTAAGACATAATCGTTGATCCTGAACCTGGTTCATAAGCAGATCCAGAAGCAAGCTGACCTTCAATACCAGGACAATTTGCCCAAGTGTGACCAGCGGAGAACTGGTGGTCAACCTCATGTGCCATTACGTTGTAGACAATATTCACAATATTTGTGTAGTGACAAGTAACTCCTCGACCTTTATTCGGCGAGTTACATGCTGTTCCACTTACCACACCACCAACATCTGTACAAGCCATAGTGAAGATATGACCAATGTCAAAGTTGTTATTACCGATAAGTTGGTTTAGGTAGTTTTGATTTTGTTGAAGTAAAGCCCCACCCATATTGGCATTATCAAAGAAATCTGTTGAAGGATCTAGATTGATTAGGATATCATTGTTTTCGATCAGTTCAAATTTTAGTGATTCTTCTGGTTGAACTACACTATTCAAAAGGCTCATTGCTTGAACAAAAGTAGCCATAACAGCTTCTACCGTTCCTCCTTTTGCTTGACCATATTCACCAGTACAAGCTAAAGCCATTTCGTACAATTTGACTTCTGTTTGTTCGGATGTAGCACTTCGATTAGATGCTACCTGATTGAATTCAGCATTTTGATTAGATGCTTCCGACAGAGCAGGATCATAACCACAAGCCATTGGAGGTGCTAGTGATTTATAGGCAGTATGATCCATTTGATTGAAATAATACGTTTGGTGCAATCCAGACCCATCTTCTAGATAGTCAATAAAAGATAAACCCTCTTCATTTTGGATAGAAGCAATCATCCCATAAGGACTAATACTCAGGAATACACGACCTGATTCCCCATTAACTCCATGTCCGCGATAACTTTTTAGGTTAGGATACTTAGCTGCAAGCTTAGGGTGCATTACTGGAGATTCAACCAATACAAAGGATTGGTTTGTGCCATTAGGTAAAGGTAGATTGATGATAGTTTGGCTATTTCTACCAGCAGAGGTGAACTCCATAGGAGCATTTTCAGTAAGCGTATATAGTTGACTGAGATCTAATTCAAAATATCTCGATTCTTCTGTAAGTAGCACATGATTCTCTAAGGAACTACTGCTTGTATTGTTCCAAACAACGGGGGATTGTGCAAAAGTAGATCCAGCGAAAATCAATGCGAAAAATAGAAAAGAAAAGTGTTGCATGCTATGTAATTTTACTAAGAGGACATGTTTTCCGTACAAAAATATATAAAGCGAACCTAAATCTTTGCAAGATTTTGGCTAAAAGAACGCAGAGAACTGAATATTACCTGTATGTATAATCGCCTGTTCTCCATTTTTTCGACCTTCATATTGTAAACCAAGTCTAAGATTTTGGTTGATTTTTCTATTAACACCAAGGGTCCATTGGTAGTTTATATCCTTTTGAAGGCCATTGAGTAGGGCAAAACCAATAGCAGAATTGGCATTGCCAGAATAATCTACTTGGGCAAAATTAATATTTGCTTCTACCAATCCCCATTCTTGGTTAACCTGACTTTCTAGACTTATTTTCTGAATACTTCCATCTTCTTCACTGGTGTTTGCCGATTGAAATGTATTGGATTCATGCTTTAGGATTATCCTGCTATTTTCATTGGGAAAAAAGCTTATTTCAGGTACAATTTTTTGAGTATTTACCTCGAAACTCCGATCGGCATACTGCTCAATAGATACTGATTTTTCTCCTACTGCTGTGGTGAATCTCAAACTTACTTTTTCGCCTATATTCCAGCGAATGGAAGAACTCCATTCTTCAGAGGTTTTACTTTCTAAGCCGGTTGTAAGTAAGTTGGTTACATCTAGGAAAATTTGGCTAAATTGAACATCTAGTTTTCTTCCACCCCGATTGATCCATAGATTATTTCTAATGTTGGTTCTGTCATTCACTATATCTTCCTCTGCAATATTTTGCTGAAGTGGATGCCAATAAAGGGTTCCAAACTTATCTTGGACTTTTTGCTCCATTTGCCAATTAGACTGAACACTTAAATAGGATAGTACCTTTTTAAGTCCAGTTTCATCGTACCAGAGTGCCTTAGGTGATATGTCAACATTTTGGTTGAATAGGGCATTGTCTGTTCGTATGAATTCATCTGAGTAATAAATGACCCTGATGTGAGTACCTTGGTCAGGTGTAGGAGCAAGGACAAATTCCGATGCTTGTTCTGTACCATCATCATTGAAGTCTAGGTGCATATATATTCCTTCACCAGGATTAACCTGCTGGTAAAAGAATTGAAGTTTTTGCTCACGGCCAGAGGTCAACTGATATAGAGTGGTTAATCGAATCATTCCACCAAATATTTTTTGATTCCAATTCATTTTGCCCATGAATTGTCCATTTTCTTCGGGAATTTCCTGAAGCACATCATCAAAAATCCGATAGCTTATTTGAGTATTTAGCTGCGTGTTTTTGAATCCTTTTAGGTCAGTCTCTAGACCTGTGGTATAGGCATTTTTCCACATAACTAAATCTTGCTCTACAGGTCTGAAATCTCTTCTATTTTGCCCATAGAAAGACCAAGTAAAG
>CAXQNQ010000251.1:0-14664 GCA_964225135.1 Mesoflavibacter profundi | reverse complement strand
TATTGGTTTTGATTAAAAGGTTACAACCTTTGCTTTTGGCATCATGAGTACGGCCAGGTACTGCTAGGACATCTTTATTATAATCAAAGGCTAAATTAGCAGTAA
This sequence comes from Mesoflavibacter profundi, assembly GCA_964225135.1. Lineage (GTDB taxonomy): Bacteria > Bacteroidota > Bacteroidia > Chitinophagales > Saprospiraceae > AM-2324. Next base: position 14,559 of record CAXQNQ010000251.1, on the reverse strand, counting down.
TCATTGAACCTCCTTTAGCTTTACTTTCTATTACTAAGCAGGCATCTGATAGGGCTGCAATAAGTCGATTTCGCATGGGAAAAAATTCACGTTCTGGTTTTTGGTGAAACTCAAATTCACTGATGAGGCCACCATTGTGTTGTATTTGGTCTGCTATCGATTGATGGTCGGGTGGATATAGAAATTGGTGTCCATGTGCCATAATAGATAGAGTATGTAATCCGTGTTTTAGGGCTTGTTTTTGTGCGCAAATATCTATTCCATATGCCAATCCACTTATTATGGTTGGATTATAGCTTCGGAGTTCTTCCAATAGTTTCATGCATGTATCTAAGCCATGTCTGCTTGGTGTTCTAGTGCCTACAACAGCTAAAGTTCGAGGTCTATTTAGATTTACATTGCCTTTGGAAAAAAGAATTAAGGGAGCGTCAGGAATGAAGTTTAATCTAAACGGATAGTTTTTATTCTTATAAAAAAAAATATCAATTTTATTTTTTTCTAATGTTTCTAGGATTAATTTTGCTTTTAATAAGAGACTGTCGAAATCCATATTTAAAATCAAATTCACCCGGGATCCTTTAAGTTGTTTTAGTTTTTCTCTGCCCGTAGAGTTAAAGACATTCTCTGCGCTTCCACATAAAGCAATTAATTTTTTCCCTGTTATTGGTCCGAGATTTGGAATTAGAGTAAGGATTAAGGTGTATAGTAGTTCTTTATTTTTCATTGGATTCTGAAAATAGGATCCACTACTCTAAATATTTACGAGTAATATGACAGAAGAAACAAGTCAAAAGAAGAAAGGGGTTTTACCCCGAACAGAGTTGGTCATATTGATCATCTTATTTGGGTTTTTCGTTTTGTGGGCATTCAAGCAGTGTTCTAATTCTATTCAACCAATCGAGGAAACAGAGGAGGCATCAGAGACTGTATCTATTGACACAACTAGCCCAGAGATTTCAGATATTAAAGTCGATACCGTGCAAATTGTCCAAGAGCAGACGATTTTATATGTAAATATTAATAATCTTAAGCTGCGCGCTGAACCTAGTCTAAATAGTGAAGTATTAGAGGAGTTATCCTTGGGCTCAAAAGTAATATACGATGGAGCTGTAACAGATAGTATTTACACTCTAAATCTTGGAGCCAGAGAAGCTAGCGAGCCTTATGTTAAAATAAGAACCTGGAAAGGTAAAACAGGCTGGGTGTATGGTGCAGGAGTAGATTATTACCAAAAAAAGGTCAAAGGCCTTTAATAACCATTGAATTTATATCGATAAAACCATAATATTGAACTTGTATCCATTTTAAACTACACTAACAAAATGAAAGTCCATAACTATCTCAATCTTAGAGGTGGCTTTCAATGGCTAATGCTATTGGGAATTTGCGTACCTCTACTAACTATTACATCCTGTAAACCGGATTCCACAGCTGATTGGTCGCCTACTTTTGCAGGTCCATTAGTAAATTCTACACTTACCATATCAGATATATTAGATCGAATTGCATCAGACTCAAGTCTTTTCTCTGATGATGATGGTTTGATATACTTTACTTTTGAAAATGAACTATTTGATTATAGTCCTGCTGATCTGTTTCAGTTGGATTATGGTACCAATTTAATTGATAATGAGGTTCCTTTCTCTGCTGCCCTTCAAAGTGCTTTAGATTTGAACGGAGGCGCTAGCTTTTCATTTGGCCAAGGAGTATTAACTATTGAACCTACTGTGTTGAATCCTGATGGAAGTCAGTTTAATATTCTGATTGACTCCATGTACTTATATGAAGGGGAGTTATTGGTGAATATCAATTCTACCATGGGACATGGAGGGTACTTAGATATTCAGATTCCAAACATGGTTAATGCGGATGGGGAGATGTTTATGTATCAATTAGAGTGGCCAGAAAATATTACAACGGGGGCTTCAACAGCCTCTCTAATATTGCAATTAAGTGGTTACTTCATCGATTTTACTCAATCAACGGATAATGACCCCTATAATCATTTAGATGTGGATATGACCGTTAATATTGTTAAATCCGATTATATAGCTGATGATAATGATAATATCACCTTCACATTGGAGCTTGATGGAATGGATTTTGAGTTAGTCTATGGTGATTTTGGACCAGGTAGTTATTTGCTTGGGAAAGATACTATTGATTTTAATCCTTTTACAGAGTTCATAGATGCTGATTTTTATTTGTCTGACCCAAGGATTAACCTTCGTATCAATAATGGCATTGGCTTAGGTAATACGAATTCATTTGTGGAGGACCTCATGTATATAGACAATAATGGGACTTTAAATGAAGTATTGTACAATCCTGATGCTATTCAACCGATGATAAATGCGCCAGTTACAGTAGGTCAATTTGCAGAGACCTTCGAACAAATTTCTAATGAGGACGGGGATTTATCGGCCATGATGTCTCCAAATGTTCGACAGCTTATCTATGGTATTTATGGAGTAATTAATAATAACCCACCCAATACACAGAGTTTTATTCATAGAGATTACGGTGTATCGGCAAATCTAGACGTAGAAATTCCTATGTATGGACGAATTGGGGATATTGATTTCACGGATACTTTAGATTTTGATTTAGGTGAACAGCTGGCAGAGGTAGACAGCTTGGTCATCAAGACTAATATGGAAAGTTATTTCCCGGCAAATGCATATTTACAGATTTATTTTCTAGATGCAGATAAGAATCTACTGGACTCTTTATACCATAGTGATTTTGACCTTCCTTTAATTCAATCCCCTGAGATTGGACCGGATGGAAAACCTATCGATGAAGAACCTGTGCTAACCGTTAGAGAAGCATTAGTATCTAGGTCGACTGTAAGTAATATGGTTGATTGCAACTATTTAGTATTAAGGTATTCATTCGAGACCGCTGACTTTGAAGATGGAACAGAAGTTAAGCTATTTGATGAGTATTATATCAATGCGAAGCTTGGATTCCAAGCAACAGGTAGAATTGAATTTTAATAGGGAACAATCTAGAAAATGAAAAATTTAAAGATATATACTGCGATACTCTTCCTTTTGGTAACCATGAACCTTGGTTTTGGACAGCAAGACATGACGCTGTATCAATTTAGAAATCTAAATCAAGCTTCATATTTAAATCCTGCATTTAGTGGAAGTACAGATATGAAAGTATCTGTAGGGCTACCAGCCTTATCATCGACTTACTTTTCATACAACAACAATGCTTTTGATGTGGATGATTTGTTTGCATCAGATTATGATTTTAAAATCAGTAATTTGACCAATACGGGATCAACAGAGTTTTTTAATTATTTAAGAAATCCTGCTCAGATTACCAGCGGGCTAGCTGAGTCAAATTATTTGATGACGAATCTTCAGATAGATCTGTTCCACTTACAAATCAATAAGGGAAAACACTCCATTGGCTTTAATGTTACGGAAAAAGTTAGTGGAATGATCATGTTCCCTAAAAGTTTATTTGAATTGGTGCAGAATGGTAATGGTGGTGCAAACTTAGGTGTGCCTCAAACAATTAATGGAATGGGACCAGACTTTAATCATTATAGAGAGTTTGGCTTGTCTTATAGTTTGAAGGCAGGAACAAAGTGGACTTATGGTGCACGGGTTAAACTACTATCAGGTATGGAGAATTTATCTGTAAGTAATAGTGAATTTACCTGGGTAACTGATCCGCAAGATTATAGCTGGGACATTTCAGCTGCTTATTCAGTGAATTCTTCCGGATTAACAACTGAAGCGCTCGAAAACTATAATATATTCTCAGGAAGAGGTAACACTGGGTATGGGTTAGATTTAGGTTTAGAATATCAATTGAATGATGCGATTAATTTATCCGCTGCAGTATCAGACTTAGGATTTATCAATTGGTCAAACAACAACATGATGTATACCATGAATGATTTTAATTTTCAGTTCGATGGGATTGATATTTTAGCATTAAATGATTCCACTGCAATAGGAGACTTAATTTCAGAAACGTATGGCTCTGCCATTGATTCTATTAATCCTATCCTGGATTCAACTAGTGTTTATCAAACTAGACTACATCCTCGCGTGCTTATTGGGGGTAATTACCAATTGAGCGAAAAAATTAATCTTGGTTTGCTGCTCCATGGGCAGTTTTTTGGACCAGCAACTAAGTATGCAGCTAGTGTATCAGCATCATATAATTTAGGTAATGCTTTTTCAGCGGTTGCTTCTTATACAGCTACTGATAACACATATAATAATGTTGGCCTTGGAATCATGTTCGATAAGGGACCTGTACAGATGTATGCCATTTCGGATAATATCCTAGGAATGAATGTATCTGCTGCAAGAAATATTCATGCCCGTGTAGGTGTGAATCTTACTTTTGGAAAGCGTGCAATGCAACCGGAAGAATTAGATAAAGGAGGAGATTTAATCACTGAAGCGGTTATGGCAGAACCAGAACCAATGTCTGGGTTGGAGACCGTTACAGAGCCTGAACCAGAACCAGATCCAATTCCAGTTCCTGTTTCTCCATACATTGAATTATTCGGTGAGGTAAAGGATAAAGAAACACATTTAGAGCTTACGGGAGTGATAGTGGATGTGTATGTTACGGGTGAAGATGGTATAGAAGTAGGTCCGAGTAGTAGACCTTTTAACTCGAGCCATTTCGTGAAACAGCTAGACCGGACAGCAAAGTATAGGATTGTAGTTAAAAAGGCGGGATATGAGGATACAGAATATTACGTCTTTAAAGATGATATGGGTGAATTACCTCAGATTAGAAATATATTCTATTTAACGCCTAAAGTACTTGAATATATGCCTAGTCCAGAGGAGGAAGAACCAGTTGTTATGGCTTACGAATTAACAGCAAGGACCTCTTTGAGAGCTGAGGCGACTTCGCAGTCTACTGTGCTTCAACGAATATCTGAAGGAACCCTTATGGAGGTGCTTGAAGAGACCAATAAGTACTGGTGGAAAGTCAATTTAGATGGACAAGTTGGTTATGTAAAAGCGGCTTATTTAATGATGAGCTCAAACCCTATTACTGGGACTTACATTGCTGATACTGATTCAGGAAATGAAATACCAACATCTAATTATAACGTATCAAATGAAGGTACCGGCTTGTATTATTATTTGATTGATAAGACTAGTTTGAGGTCAGAAGCTACTTCTCAGTCTGTTGTTTTAAAAAGATTTAGTGCTGGTGACGAGGTTGAATTGATAGAAAAAACGGGTAAGTACTGGTGGAAGGTAATCTTTGACGGTCAAGTAGGATACGTAAAGGCTGCCAAGCTACAAGAATAATACTATACTAAGGAAACATAAAAGCCCCAGTGTATTTGCACTGGGGCTTTTATGTTTAAAGCTTTTGTTGATAAGTTCCAATACAATCTGTTGAGATTCTTTTAGCTCTTAAATAAGTCTCATATCTGTTGGGAGCAAAATCTGGACGCTCTTTGAATAAGCTTTGAATCCTGACTTCTCCAGAAGCATGAATAAATGAGCCATCTCCTAAATAAATACCAACATGGGTAACTTTTTCTGCCTTTTCATCTGTTGCTTTTCTACCGAAAAATAGTAGATCACCTGCTTCTAGTAGATCGAATTGTTTACTATCATCGATAAGTGTTCCACAGTGTACTTGTTGGGAGGCATCTCTAGGTAATTGGATGCCATTTAGAAGAAATGCAGTTTTCGTAAAACCAGAACAATCAAATCCTTTAGAGCTTGTGCCGCCCCATACGTAAGGTATCCCCATATATCCTTTTGCTGTTTCAATCATTCGATCAATATCGAAAATAGCCTCACCCCATTGGTTTATTGGGATATAATTCAAGTTTGGACTATATCCGGTTTGATTATTTGGAAGAATGATTTTGTTGTTATCGCTAAGTTGAACAATGTTGCCGGCCACTAATTCATTTACAACAAGGCCATCTTCATTATATACAGGAGTAAATTTATCTAGTATGAGCACTCTATCACTGTTATTCCAAGCGTCAAAATCGGAATTTGACATCGCTTGAAAAGACAGAGATTCTATCCAACCCAGGTAGCCATCAAATAATTGAACATATAGCCAATCATTTTCTTGCTTAATAATCTTGGCAGGGTGCCCTAACAATGCTTGGGTCAATAATTCTGAGCTATGTTTAGGTTTAGACCGAATTTGGGCCACCGATACTTTAATTAAACCAAATGGTTCTTTAATCGATGCATCAGGAAGTAATTCTACATTAAAGGGATACTCGTACTGTGCACAAAAAGCTTTTAAATGATTAAATGCATCTTCATCTGAGACTTCACCTTTTAAGGTACCCAAGCTATCCCACGCAACTGTCCAAACACAAACTCTTTTATCCGAGCAAAAAGTAGACGTACTCTCTATGAGAAAAGAATCTTTGGATAGTCTAAATTCGGTGTGCTGGTTCTCGGATTCGGGTGTTTCATTACATGCTGAAGCAATACCTATAATGCTTAGGATTAGAATCCATTGTATGCGTTTAATCATGGCTTAATGATTTTAATAGTCTCCATTGTTTGAGTGGATTGATAGTATATGAAGTAAATTCCTCTTGCCCATGACCCTGTATTTATTTGATAGGTCATATTACCCAGTAGTTTTTCTGTTTGAATGGCCTTTCCACCTCCATGATATATAGAAATGCTAATGGGTTCCTCCACCAGATTCTTTAAGGTAAGGAATTGATTAAATACTTTAGGATAAATTAATACAAGAGCTTGTTTTTTAACGAGCTCTTCGGTAGTTGTGGTTAATAAGGTAATAGTATTGGAGTAGATGGAGGTATCTTGTTCGTTAGCCGCTAAAACTCTGTAGGATAAGCTTTCGTCTAAATAGTTCGTTTCATCGAGGTAACTTTCTTCATTTTCACCTAAGGTATTTAAAGGATAAAAGTAATCGCTGCCTGGGTCCTTTCTTTCTAATACGAAACTCGTTTCATTATCACTTTGGTCGGACCAGCTTAACTGAATAACGCCCGAGCTCGTTTCAGAGGCTTGAAGATTAATAGGGGCCAGTATATTTCCACAGCTTTCATCCATTTCTAATTGGATTTGGGCTCTTATTTCAGGGAGTAGGGCGTATAATTCATCACCGGGACAGGCTGTTGCACAACCGTCCTGGTGTCCAGAAACAGTGAATATTTCATTATCTAATGGTGGGTGATAATCTAGTCCTTCAGGATTAATATTCTCCTGACAGCTTTTCCATGCAAAGAGTCTTGTAATGGATTCTAAGGCTTGCGCTGCTGGTTGTTCCCCTGTATAGGTCCCCATGACACAGACTCCCATAGTATTTGGATTGAGTCCACAGAAATGAGCGCCTTGTAAATTGTCAGCTCTGCCTTCATATATTACTCCATTTGGATCAATAAGCCAATTGTAACCTATATCGTCCCATCCATTGGTGTTTACGTGATAATTCCATATAGAATGGACGACAGCTGGCCAATCAGAGGATGTATTAGCACCAGCAGAATGGTGTATGATTAAATGTGAGACATCTGTTATTATTGGTGTTACATCGGTTGGGCAATTTTGACTTTGACACCATTGGTCTCTTCCTTTAAAGGAGGGTTGTGGACAAGGGCAATTAAGGTTTTGTACACCCCTTATACTGGTCTGAGTGCTAGAGTTTGGTGTTTTTTCTGGATAAAAAAGGTGTAACTCATCCCCTGATTTGGGTGTATAGCTACCCAAGTTTATTTCTAACCAGCCTTTTGCAGCTGGTAAAAAGATCAAGCTGCTTATATCTTTTTGAGGGTGGGTATGGTGGTTATCTTTTTCAAAGTTGTTCCATGGATTGTTTTTTTGATCCATAGTCATTCGATGAGAAAGTTCATTCAATTGATCCGGCTCTACTACAAGTGCTAGGGTGAAAAAAGGATTATTTATTGCATCTATAGGAATACGGATGACCTGATTATGGGGTATTTCTATGGAGTTTAAATCAATAGCTTGAAAAGCATCTTGAGCGTGAGTGCTTACGCACATAAAAGCAATAAACAAGGGCAAAGAAAAAAGGGATTTCATATCATTTTTATTGATAAATATATAAAATCCCTTAAAGCATTTTGGCACGCCCAGAAACTTAGTGTGAATCTTCTTGTGCCTTAAGTTTTTCTGTGTTTTCAAACACTTGTAAGGCTTCAATAACTTCCTGAAGATTACCTTCTACAATTTTATCCAAATTATATAGTGTTAAATTGATTCGATGATCGGTAACTCTATTCTGTGGATAATTATAGGTTCTAATTTTTCCAGATCTATCTCCTGATCCAACGAGTGATTTACGCTTACTTGCCACTTCGTTTTCATGTTTCTCCTTTTGCGATTCATAGATTTTAGAGTATAGTCTTTGAATGGCGATTTCTCTATTTTTGATTTGTGATCGTCCATCCGTACTTTCTGCAACAATACCAGTAGGTAAGTGTGTAAATCTAACACCTGATTCGGTTTTGTTAACATGCTGGCCACCGGCACCACTGGAACGGAATGTATCTACTTTAAGGTCCGCTTTGTTGATATTTATATCTTCCATTTCCAGTTTGGGCATAACGACAACAGTAGCTGCCGAGGTATGTACTCTACCTTGAGACTCGGTTTTAGGAACACGTTGTACCCGGTGGGCGCCAGATTCAAATTTGAGTGTTCCGTAAACATTTTCACCATTAACTTCTAGTACTATCTTGCTATATCCACCTACAGTACCTTCATTAATGGACACGATTTCGGTTGCAAAACCTTTGGTCTCAAAATATTTGGAATACATTCTGTAGAGGTCTCCAGCAAAAATACTCGCCTCGTCTCCTCCTGTACCGGACCGGATCTCAATAATGACATCTTTAGAATCTTCGGGGTCCTTAGGAATAAGGAGGTATTTAATCTCCTCATCCATGTCAATTTTTTGCTTTTTAAGAACGGAGAGCTCTTCTTTAGCCATTTCTTGCATTTCAGGATCTTCTTCTTTGAGCATTTCTTGAGCTGCTTCAATACCTTCAATAACGGCTTTATATGCTTTATAGGCTTCTACAATCTCTTTAAGTTCTTTGTAGGACTGGCTAACTTTCTTGTATTTGCTCATATCTGATATAATATCAGGGTCAGACATTTGCTCTTCTAGGTTTAGGAACCTAGAGTATATTTCCTCTAACTTATCCAGCATTTTAGCTTATTTTTAAGTTTAGTCCTTTAAATTTGTGGCTTTCACAGCGAAAGCAAGGCAAATATAAGATTTCTAATAAAAGGAAAAGCTTAAGCCCAAAGTAAGATTCCAAATTTATGGCCTATATACTTCATATAGAGACTTCCTCAGCACATTGTTCCGTTGCTTTATCAGCATCTGGTGAACTCATTCAGTCTGTGGAGGCGGGAGAAGCGTTTAGCCATGCTAGGGTATTAACAGTGTTAATAAGTGACTTATTGGATTCAACCGGTGTGTCATTGGATGATCTTGAGGCCGTGGCAATAAATTTGGGTCCTGGATCTTATACTGCATTGCGTGTAGGATTGTCGGTTGCTAAAGGCCTTTGTTTTGGTGGGGATATTCCATTAATTACTTTTACTTCTTTTGAGGTTTTAGCGAATCAGTCCCCGATTGATTTTGAGGGCATATGTATACCTATGATTGATGCTCGAAGGGACGAGGTATACATGCAAGTGTATAGTTCTGGGCGTGAAGTAGCTGAGGCTCAATCTTTTATTTTGGATGAAAACTTGCTTTTAGCAGAAGTGGGAACTGAAAAAAATATACTTATAATTGGGGATGCAGCTAGTAAGGCCCCTCAGTGGTTAAAGCATGGTGTTTTTACCTTCCAAGAAGTGCATTTAAACGCCACTATGTTAGTCTCTCAAGCCTGGCACAAGTTTGAGGCAGGAACCTTTTCAGACCTTGCATATACTATACCTTTCTACTTGAAACCACCTAATATAGTTACTTCTAAAAAGAAGTATTTCTAGGGAATACAAATATAAGTTTGATTAATATTTGCATGGTATCCGACTTAATAAAATTTTTGACCGAAAAAATAGCAAAGTAGCATACATTATGAAAAAATAATATTAATAATCTCCCACATTTAAGGAAAAAAAATTATTATTTTGTTTATAGCTAAAAAAAGAATAGCAAATTTTAACTCATAAGTTTTAATTGCTATTTATAACTACACACAATTTGAGATTGCTATAAACACAACAATTATGGGAAAACAGAAAGACGATTTCGTAGTCTTGAAAAAGGGGAAGATAGATATCCCTATCGACTACAACGAAGTACGCAAAGCTGTACTGGTTCTTAGAGCCATTAATCACGACCGTAGACAACAGATCATTCAGTTACTTGAGGAGAATGACAAAATGACGGTTACTGATATTTACATCAAGTTAAGATTAGAACAATCCGTTGCTTCTCAGCATCTTGCAATTTTGAGAAGAGCACAGGTTGTAGTAACTGATAGAAATGGTAAATTCATTTACTATTCTCTAGATAAGGAGCGTTTAGCTCAGATTTCTTCTTTTGTTGATGATTTGAACGATTAGTTTTAATCGATATCTTCCTCTTATACTTTCTCCCTGAAAGTCTTTTAGCAATTCTACTATTCAACCCAATTAAATGTAAATAAATCTACGTTTAGTTCTATCTATAATAAGATAGTTCGCTGAACTTGAATGTTATGCTTAAGCATATTTTTTGAAATACAAAACAAGAAGACCCATGAGTAAGACGCAAGTAAATATTGATAACGATAAGTTACAGGTAGCTTCCGAAATACTTCGTGCTATCAATCATAAGCTTCGTATGAAAATCTTGGAGTTTATTGATCAAAATGATAAGATCAACGTAAACAAGATATACAATACCCTTAATTTGGAGCAATCCATTACTTCACAACACTTAAGAATTTTGAGAAATGCTGGAGTGGTGGATACACAAAGAGATGGTAAGTTTATTTATTATGAAATTAACTACAATAGAGTTAATCAAGCAATTGAGTCTATTGATAAGTTCTTAGCAGAGTAATTAGAATACCAGACTTAAAGAGCATACTTATAAGGAGCACTGAGTTAATCTTCAGTCAGCTCCTTTTCGTTGTTTTCCTGGGGGCTGTTTTTGAAATAGGAAAAATTAAATACAGCCAAGTTGAAAACACCTATGGATATGGCCGCGTCAGCTACATTAAAGATGGGTTTAAAAAACTCAATATGTTTTCCTCCTAGGAATGGGATCCATTCAGGAGCGACGCCATTGATTATAGGAAAATGGAACATATCTACTACTCTTCCATGTAAAAATCCAGCATAACCGGTAGCTTCGGGATTCCCTATCGTCCAAGTGGCTGGTTCAGAGAATAGAGATTCATTGAAAACCATTCCATAAAATGCAGAGTCAATCATATTACCTATGGCTCCAGCTAGAATCAGTACAAAACAAGAAACTAATCTAAAGTTCATACCTTCTTTGATGAGTTGCCTGATATAAACGGTAAGTAAACCAATAGCACCTATTCTGAACAGACTAAGGAGTAATTTGCCATAAGTCCAATCTAATTCCCATCCAAAAGCCATTCCTCGGTTTTCTACAAATTGTAAACGAGCCCAGTCCAAACCAAACATAAAGGTAGTTTGATTATAGGTATAATTTGTTTTGATATAAATCTTCAAGACTTGATCAATCAAAAGAACCAATAAAACAAGGATGATAGATTTTTTGGTAACTGAATTCATTTACAGACTTTTATGTAGATAGGTCATGCATATGGACATAGCCTTCTGTCCTCAATTAAGGTCTAATGTTGCGCCAAATTAAGGAAATAAACTGAAAGAAAGCGTTCTAGGAATTGGATTAATTAGACTTTTTTGCTTCTATACTCAGCGTTGCATGCGGAACTGCCATAAGTCTTTCTTTAGAAATTAGCTTTCCAGTTTCTCTACAAATACCATAAACTTTGTTCTGAATACGCAGTTTTGCATTTTCTAAGTGTTTGATGTATTTGTTTTGACGAGCAGCAAGAATATTAATATTCTCTGTTTCAAGCGATTCGGCGCTATTGTCATAACCACGTGCTTTACCATCGCCGCTAAGGCTTTTATCTTCTAATTGACTCTTATAAAAGTTCAATAATTTATAAGCTTCTTCAAGCTTACTATCGATGAGTTGTTCAAACTCTTTTAATTCAGTATCTGAGTATCTTGTTTTTTCCATGGAATAACCAATTAATTTTATTCTATGAATAGGATGTTTACCATATAAAATATGGGCAAATATAAATAAAATAATCTTTATATTTTGAACGAAAGAAAGGAACTAATAGAATAATTTTTATGCCAAAAATGTGTCTTTATTTTGCATTCTCTTTATCCTCAGACATTTGGGTTTTTTTAAGTGGGTTTTCATGATCTTCTTGATGCTGTTTTCTTTGTCTAAATAGATCTAGCGCCTTAAAAATAGCATACCTAAAGGAGCTTGGATCTGCCATGTCTTTGCCAGCAATATCAAATCCAGTACCATGGTCTGGAGAGGTTCGAATAACAGGAAGACCGGCGGTAAAGTTAGTGCTCTTGTTGAAGGTAAGTGTTTTAAATGGAATTAGTCCTTGATCGTGGTACATGGCTAATATGCCATCGTACTTGGAGAAATTCCCTGAGCCGAAGAAGCCATCTGCTGCAAAGGGTCCCATGGCTAATATATTTTGCTTTTTAGCTTCAATAATAGCAGGTCTGATAATTTCAATCTCTTCGTTGCCAATTCGTCCTTCATCTCCGGCATGTGGATTCAGTCCTAATACAGCAATAGTAGGTCTTTCGTAACCAAAATCTTTTATGAGAGATTCATTGAAGATCTTCAGTTTCTGTATGATTAATTTCTTAGAAATATTGTTTGCGACTTCTTGTATAGGCAAATGTATGGTGACTAGTCCTAGTTTTATTTCATCTGAAGTCAACAACATGAGTTGGTTACTACCAGTAAATTTGGCTTCAAAGTATTCGGTATGACCGGGATATTCAAAGCCTGCTAAATCCATAGCTTTTTTGTTGATGGGTGCTGTAACTATAACATCAATATTACCCGCTTTAATGTCATCCACTGCATGTTCAAGAGATTTAAGTGCATATGTACCACCGTCTTTGGATAATTGCCCAAGGTTGATGTTAACATTTTCATCCCAGCAATTAACAACATTGATTTTATCCGAATATGGTCTTGAAACATCTTTGATGGATTGGTAGGAAATATTGGTATCGTTAAGAGTGTTTTTATGATAGGATACTACTTTCGTAGAACCATAAATAATAGGTGTGATTTGTTTTGTAAGCATGGGGTTTGAAAGTGTTTTAAGGATCACTTCAATTCCAATGCCATTTATATCTCCAATTGTAATGCCAACCCTTATTTTATCCATGTTTAAATTTTGATACTAAATTAGATTAAGCTCTATCACTTATTGCAGCACACATTTAGAATGATATAACATAAAAATCTTTAACTAGCAACAAGTAATATAATTAATTTATATCGTAAGTAATTATACCTTTGTTGGTAAATTAAAAATTCTAAGCTATTAGCATGAAAGCAAAGAAATCATTTGGGCAGCATTTTTTAGTGCAGGAATCGATAGCTTCGAATATTGCTGATAGCTTAACAAAAGACCAATTAATTAAACGCGTTTTAGAGATAGGACCCGGAATGGGTATGTTGACTAAATTTTTATTGAAAAAGGATTACCAATTAAAAGTAGTCGAAGCGGATAGAGATATGGTTCAATATATTGGGACCCATTATCCAACATTGAAAGAACATATTATAGCAGAGGACTTTCTAAAAGTAAATTTGCCCCAAGTTTTTGATGGAGAAGCCTTCTGTTTGATTGGTAATTTCCCCTATAATATTAGCTCACAGATTATTTTTAGAACCTTAGAACACATGGATTTGATTCCAGAAATGGTCGGCATGTTTCAATTGGAGATGGCTGAGCGGGTAGCGACAAAAGAAGGGTCTAAAACTTACGGAGTGATAAGCGTTCTTACCCAAGCCTTCTATGACGTAGAGTTTTTGTTCAAAGTAAAAAAAGGTTCATTTAATCCACCTCCAAAAGTGGAGTCTGCGGTAATACGATTAAGTCGCAGGGAAACACCTAGGATAGACTGCAGCTATAAAACTTTTCGTATCGTCGTTAAGTTGTCTTTTAGTCAACGGCGAAAGATGTTGAGAAACACCTTGAAGGGAATGGTGAGGAATAAAGAAATTTTAGATTATCCTATTTTCTCTAAGCGTCCTGAAATGCTTAGTGTGGAGGAATTTTCTGAATTAACTAAATTGATTATAGAGCACAAATAAAGGATACATTATGAGTTTAGAACAACATATCATGGCTGATTTAAAAACAGCTATGAAAGCAAAAGATAAAGCATCAATGAGAGGTATTCGAGCGATTAAGCAAGCAATATTGCTCGCTAAGACGGATGGCTCAGGAAAAGAATTGTCGGAGGTTGATGAAATTAAAATGCTTCAGAAGCTCGTTAAACAACGAAATGAATC
>CAXQNQ010000250.1:0-21004 GCA_964225135.1 Mesoflavibacter profundi | reverse complement strand
GGATTTGCAGTTGTTCTAATGGTGGGTGTTGTTTCATCTATCTTTACTGCAGTACTTATTGGTCGTTTGATGATTGAGCAATGGATGAAAGGAGGACGCTCAATGAGATTTGCTTCTGGATTCTCTAAGAATGCGTTTACTGGTTTAACTATTGATTGGTTAGGCAAAAGAAAACGTGCGTATATCTTATCTGCAGTTATCATTATTGGAGGTATTGTTTCTATGGCTGTAAGAGGATTTGACTTGGGAATCGACTTCAAAGGTGGATATGCATATAATGTAGAATTCGCTCAAGAAGTAAATGCAGATGATATCCGTGAAGCATTAACAGCTTCTTTCGGTGATGCACCGGTTGTAAAAGCAGTTGATACAAGAAATACATATAACATTGTAACTTCTTATCTAATTGAAAGCACAGAGGACAATGCTGCAGAACAAGTAATGGAAGCACTTCACAAAGGAATTGCAACATTAGATCAAGTTTCTTTAGAAGACTTCAGAGACATTGAAGCGACTGGTAGGACGCATATAGTATCTTCCTCTAAGGTAGGTCCTACTATTGCAGATGATATTGCTAAATCTTCTTACAAGGCGGGCTTATTTGCTCTAGCAATAATTTTCCTTTACCTACTACTTCGTTTCTCTAAATGGGAGTTCTCTGTTGGCGCGATTTCTGCTCTATTCCACGATGTACTCGTTACATTGGGTATCTTCTCTATTGGTTGGGGACTATTCCCATGGTCTATGGAGATTGATCAAGCATTTATTGCAGCTATACTTACCGTTATTGGTTATTCCATTAACGATACCGTGGTAGTATTTGATAGGATTAGAGAATACACGAATACCTATACAGGTAAGTCAAAAGAAGAGGTAATTAATCTTGCGATTAACTCTACAGTGAGTCGTACAGTTATTACGTCATTGACTACATTATTCGTAGTATTGATTTTATTCATCTTTGGTGGAGGAAGTATTAAAGGATTCTCTTTTGCACTATTAATTGGTGTGCTTGTGGGTACCTACTCTTCTATCTTCGTAGCGACACCAATTCTTTCTGATTTATTGAAAAATAAATCACTAAGTGCTAAGACCGCTAAAAGGAAATAATATAATCATTCTATATAAAAAGCCCTTTTCGCATTCGAAAAGGGCTTTTTTGTTTTCATCCTACACGTATACCTTGAGACTTTATTCAATTTAGTATATTGTAGCTGCAGTATAACTAGCTTGACCAGCTCAATTAGTACAATGACTGCAAATAAAAAAAGCCAGTTATAGACACATGGCTCGTAGATTTTCTGATTTATTTCTAAATAAAATCATAAGAAAGCTATCCAAAGAACAGAAATGATTTTTTTAGCGTTAAATTATCAATACAAATGTCCATTTGAATGAAGCAATTTATTTCCGTCCAAGTCCTACTTGTTTTAGTATTTATATCTTCTTGTACCTACAACCAAAAGATAAGAGATGGCAAGTTAGCCTACGAACGATATCAATTCGATCTGGCTGTAGATCTTTTAGAAAAAGAATATGAATCTGAGAAAAGTCGTGTACGTAAAGGTCAAATTGCCTATTTGATTGGGAAAAGCCAACAAAACCTAAAAGCACCAGATGCCGCTATCAAATGGTTTGGCATTGCATATGATTATCAATTTGGGCCAGAGGCCCTTAAGGAAAAGGCGATTACATTAAAACAAGCCGAGCGTTATGACGAAGCTATTCAAAGCTTTAAAGAATTAGGTTTTGAAATTGGATCTCCATATGAATATCGTAAGGACATAGCTTCTTGTGAAATCGCAAAAGCTTGGAAAAAGGAACAAAAGGATTATCTAGTAACTGAAGCTGAATTCAATTCAGGTAAGGCAGATTATGGCACCACTTTTCTGAATAAAGACCAAATTTTATTCACTTCTGATCGATTCCCAGTGCAAACATCTGGTAAAAAGGATTATGATCTAGCCATCTATGCTTGGACAGGTAATGCTTATTCATCTATTTTCCAATACAATACCATCACAGGTTCAACTCAAGCAGTAGACCTGCCCGCTGAAGTAGACATTTATAATGATGCAACACCTACTTTAAGTCCTGATGGACAAACGATGATTTTCAGCAGATGTCCAGTTATTAGAGGGCAAGAAAAGAACTATTGCACTTTAATGGTTTCAGAAAAACAAGGCGATAAATGGGGAAAACCTAGCCCATTACCCTTCTTGGAGGAAATAGAAGAAGAAGCCAATTTTATGCATCCAGCACTGAGTAGTACTGGGGATACCCTATTCTTCTCCTCAGACATGGTTAATAGTTGGGGGAAGTTTGATATTTATTATTCTGTAAAAAAGGATGGTCAGTTTCAATATCCCAAAACGCTAGGAAGAAATATTAATAGTAGCCAGAACGATCAATTCCCTTATCTCATTCATGACACTTTGTATTTTGCTTCTGAAGGGCATACAGGACTTGGAGGCCTAGATATTTTCAGAGTGAATCGTTTAAATAATGGAGCCTGGACACAAGCATACAACTTGAAACCACCTATTAATTCTGGTTATGACGACTTTGCTTACGCTACTGACCCCTATTTTGAAGTTAATGACCGAGTATTAGCAAAGGGTTATTTTAGTTCATCTAGAAACGCTGCAGAAGACGATGTTTTTCAGTTTGAGAAACGCGTGCCTATAGTTGTTGATACGCCAGAGATAGTTGTTGAGGTGGAATACAAAATCTTACTTGATGTCTATTTATTAGAAAAGGTTTATCAAGAAGCATTTAATCCTAATTCTAAAGTTCTTGGGCGTAAACCATTAACCGGTGTTATTAAAGGGCAGGATGAAGTATATGAAATTGGAGCAGACGGTTTACTTAGTCTAGAACTAGAACCAGATTCAGATTATGAGTTCATTGGCTCAGTTGACGGTTATTTAAGTAATTCAGCTCAATTCTCTACTAAAGGAATCGGACAAGACCCTAATAATCCGATACAAAAATATGAACTAGAGATTGTTTTAGATAAGATCTATACGGATATGGAAATTACTTTGGATAATATCTATTATGACTTTGACCGTTGGGAAATAAGAAAGGATGCAGAACCTACCCTATTCGCTTTAGCTAATAACCTTAGATTAAATCCTGCCATCCGAATTGAATTAGCCTCACACACTGATTGCCGTGGAGATGAAGACTATAACGCCAATCTGTCCTATAAAAGGGCACTTTCAGCAGTAGAGTTCCTCATTGAATCCGGTATTGATGAAAATAGAATCGAAGCTCGAGGATATGGCAAATCAAGACCATATATTGATTGTGTCTGTTCTAAGTGTACGGAAGAACAACATCAAGCGAATCGAAGAACGACATTCCGAATTTTAGAATAAATAAAAAAGTACTTTCTAAGCTCCAGAAAGTACTTTTTTATTATGGCAAATTAGCTACCTCATCAATACAAGAGTAGTATAACCTAAGTTATTCCATTCATCCTGTATCACTAAAATATAAAAGCCATTAGGTAGATCAATAGGAAGCTTTATTGCTTTTGTATCTAAATTAAAAGCCTCCTTCCATACCAGTAGACCTTTTGCATCGTATAAAGCCCCCCAAGTGTCTCTGTCAAATTCAAATGGCAGATCTATTTGGATGTTTCCACTAGTAGGATTAGGATAAATCTTAAGCGATTCTAATTGTTCTACCATTTGAATATTCGAAGTCGAATCCAAATCAAAAGAAAATTGTTCCTGACAGCCAAAAGAATCTACAACAATCAAATCATAAGTCCCAACAGGCAAACCATCTTGAAATGATGTATTCCCACCTGTATCCCAATAATATTGTAATCCAGCACCACTAATATCAGTAGTGATATAGCCTAAAACACTTCCAGATTGAAATTCAGCAATAAAACTTTCCAGTACAATTGCTGGCCCTATTGCGAGATCAGCTACAAATTCTTCTTTACAACCCACTGAATCAGTTATGGAAACCAGATAAGAATCTGGAATTAGATTGATTAATGAATCACCAGTTGAAACACTATTTTGCCAAGCAATAACATAAGGCTCCAGTCCACCGGATATTTCTAATTCGACGCTGGCACCAGTATTATTAAAGCAAACAGGTTCAATTTCATATTCATAAGTTAAAAGATCATTCGCGGATAACGGAAGCTGGATAGGATCCAAAGCACATCCCAAAGAATCATAGACCTTAATTAAATATTGACTGCTGCTTAATCCATCTAAAAACAAACTATCACCCAAAAGACCCAATACTGATGTCCCAGAGCTAAGATTAAAAACATCAAAAGTATAGGGACTAGTGCCTCCGTCTATTTGGACACAAATACTACCATTGGGTTCTGAACTACAAGTTGGATCCATAACATTAGAATTCGTTTCATCATATACTAAGGGTCCATCAAAACTTGCTATGACTTCAAACGTTTGTTCATACACGCAACCGTCGTCCGTAACAATACTTAGTGCATACACCCCAGACTTCAAAGAATCAGGTAAACCCGTGCTGCCATCTGACCAATTGAAGGTGTAATCCCCTATTGCTCCAGCATTCGTTTCTAAATTAACCACCTTAACATTCTGATCACCATAGCAATAATTAATCCCTATCAAATCAAATTGGGCCTCAACCGGATTAATAGTGTCTAAGTCTATGGAAATCAAACTAGAACAATTAAGTTGATCCACTACATTAATCTCGTAATGTCCAGAGGCTAATGCAGTTTGAGTAGACATATCTAGATCCATTAAGGTCTCATTATGCCACCAGGTATAATGGAATGGTGCTAGTCCACCACTTGTTTCAAGATCTATGAATCCATCGTCAATATATGCACAGGAAGGATCCTCTTTACTGATTAAACTTAATGATAAAGGGATTCTTTCAGTTATCTCAGTGGAGTCCACTGTTTGAATACATCCATTTGCATCTAAAACAGTCAAAGCATACCAATCCGCTTGTTCAAATAAAGTGATTATTTCGGATTCAGTGCTTGATTGATCAAATTGCACACCACTATTTATTCCTGTCCAATTGAGCTGAAAAGGGGCTGTACCTGAGCTTATTTCAACAACCAAACTATCCACTGAAAGAATTGCTGAACAATTAAACGTGCTGTCTATTAGATAATCAATCGTTAAATCCAGCGTATCTAAGTCAGGTTTTACTTGAAGTCCCTCTATTAATAACTCACAACCATAAGTGTCATAAACCAAGACCGAATAAGCTCCAGGTGATGGATGCGCATAGAATAAACTATCCAGACCATCTGACCAACTTGCAAAATATGGGGATCGACCTCCAGATGCTTGGATAGACATATACTCCACTGGTTTATTTACACAAGGAAAATCTTCTTGCTCACCAACTTCAATATTTACCTGATATGGTGGCACACTAGTCAACCAAACCATATTTGATTCAACAGAGCAATTCAAAGAGTCAACAGCTGTTATTTTATAGCCTCCTGGCCCTAATTCTAACCTATCTTTTGTTTGCACACCATCATTCCATGTAAAATTGTACGGTTCTACTCCCCCACTAATATCTACCCAAATGGCAGCATCCGCTGCACCTGAACAACTAATAGAATCAATCCCTAATAATTCAATTACAGGGTTTGATTGAGCGCCAAGTTCTATGGTATCCCTAAGGGTACACCCACTGATATCGGTTATTAATACTTCATAATAACCAGATGGAATATTAGTACGAACAGGGCCTTCAGAAGCAGTGCCCGGCCAAGTATATTCAAAAGGAAATCCTGGTCCTGATGCTATCAAACTGATTTGTCCGTTAGCTGAAGTTTTACAATTAGGTAATTCTGTTTCAATTTGAAGATCAATCGGTTGGCTAGTTTGATGATGGATCAATGTTGTGTCTATGCAGCCTCTTCCATCAACATACCTAACCAGTAATGATCCAGTAGGTAATGCTTCTGGTGTAACAATACCCATAGAGGAAAAAATAGTAAAATGATGAGGTGCTTCTCCCGATTCATTGTAAAATGATAGGATCCCATCTGATAAATCATCGCAAGTAGCTGGTGTTAAGTCCCATTCAAAGGATAGTGCTTCTTGATTAGCGATTTGAACAGATTCAATGATGGTACACCCTTGAGCATCCGTTACCGTAAACTTATAATTCCCAGCGGCTAGATTACTTACATGGCTTATTATTTCACCATTTTCCCATAAAAAAGAATAATCCCCATTTCCCCCACTAGCTATAAGAGACGCTGATCCATCTGATAATCCATAACAACTAGCATCTTCAATAGTAGACTCTATACCTAATGATGCAGGCTCAAAAACTTCTATTTCATCCTCATATAAACAATTATTACTATCCTCTACTGTCAAGCCATAAACACCTGCAAATAAACCACTTATAGTATTTGAACCTATTCCACTATCCCATACATAAGAATAAGTACCCGTTCCACCCATTGGATGTACTAAAACACTTCCATCGCTACTATTAAAACAACTAGTAGAATCTACTAATACATCTAATGTTATTGGTATGGCATTGTTTACTTCAAAAGTAAATATCTCAGATGCACATCCATTTATATCTTGAACAAAAACGTCATATATACCAGCAGAAAGATCGGTCCGAAGAGGCATTGCCTCAATTGTATTCCAAAAATAAATTAGGGTGTCTGTTCCACCAGTACTAGTAAAATGAGCAGTTGCATCATGACCATCATGACATTGGGCTATAGTATCTATTTGCATTGGAATCAAAACTAAACTATCTGGCTCTTGAACTTCAATGGAAGAAATGGTAAAGGAACAAGCTCCATCCACGATGGTCACCCCATAAATACCTTCGGAAAGATTTTGCAGCTCTAAAAGACCCGTATTACCTGTACTCCAATTGATTTGAGGATCTACGCCTTCTACCTGAATTGAAATAGCTCCATCTTCAAAACCATAACAACTAACAGCATCCACTGATTGAACTTCAACTAATGCTTGTCCACCATTTATAATAATGAGTTCATCATGCTCATATACACAGTCGATATTACCGCCAAGCTGGCTTGCAGTCAAGGTGTAAATACCTCCTTGCAAATCATTGAATTGTGCTACAAATCCCGTATCTCTATATATTTCCGAACTACCAGAATGAATCAACTCAAAAACTATAGAATCTGTTGGATTAGTACTAAAAACTTGAACAATTCCATCATCAGATGTACAAGAACTTACATCTATGGTATGCACAGTTAATGGTTCAATCCCACTGTCATTTGAAACCCAAATAGAGTCCCAATCAAAGCATCCATATTCATCCTCAGCAAAAAGCCAAAACAACATAGAATCTTGAGATTCTTCGTATGAAACGGAAATAGAATATAGGGTATCTAAGGTGTTCCAGACCATTTCCATAATTTGCACCTCATCACTCCAATCAGCTTCCAATGAAACGTCTACTCCACAAGGTTCCGTAAAATCAATTATTTCTAAGGCAATATTAGGGTTAGTTTCAAGTACAAACCATAGACTATCTTGACAGCTGGCTTCACTGGTGCTTATCAGCAGAAAAGAATCTGTTTGATTCAACACAACTTCAAGTTCGATTAACGGACCTTGCCCCTCTACATTCCAAAAAACCAAACTATCACTTAAGTTATTACTATCACTGATTGGCAATCCGGAAAGTTGAATGGATGAACCCATACATACAGGTTGAATTACAGCATGATCTATACTCAAAGAAGGCGCAGGAAGTACTTGCACTAGAATAGCAGTTCGATGAAGACTAAAACAATCATCTTCTTCATAACTGGCATAAAAGATATACTCTAAGGTATCATTGGTGGCGTTTTGCAAACCATTACCTAATTGAAAGATAGGGCTAGGGTTGATATTAATCTGCTCACCACCTATCGGAATAGTGTACCAAAAAACAGGATATTCCCCTTCTACTTCTACCTCTATTAACTCATGTGGACATACTGTTACAACTGTTTCTAATGCAACAGGAGATGGCAACCAAGCATCATCCTCCATCCCATTACAATTCTCATCTATCCCATTACAAGGTACCTCCACTGCATTAGGGTTAATTAGAGTATCACTATCTACACAGTCTGTATTATCAAAAGTAAACCCGGCTCCAGGAGACATACTACAACTAGGAATATATTGATTAGGATTGCCAAAACCATCGGAATCTGAATCAACATAATAAATCAAGTCAGGGAAACTACTCACTTGAGAGCCAAAGAATCTAATATTATCCAATGATACCTTCCCCGAAGATGAATTCCCTCTTTTACCAAAAAATCTAAATTGTGCTGTTTCCCCATGATAATTAGTCAAGTCTATATACACCCTAATCCACTCATCGATATCATTAATCAAATTGGCTTCCCAAATAGCAGCATAGGTAAAGCCTCCATCTACACTAATCTCTAGCTTAAAAAATTCAAACGAACTCCCCTTAAGCAAATAATCAAAGGTCATATGACAGGTAGAAGGGTCATTGGAGATGATTTCAATACAAGAAGAGTATAATAGTGTGGAATCTTTTCCAAAACACTTGTCATCCATATATAAGTACCTGCCAGATCCAGCAGAAGAGGCACTTCCTAAATTGGCCCCACCATTTCGCACACTCCAATCCATACGATCACCTGAATCAAAATTTCTCCAAATTCCAATTAAAGTACAATCTTGATCACAATCAGAAGTACAAAGATCTTCGTTATCGAAATCACTTTCTATCGTTGGAACTCCTTGTTCACAAGGTGTTAACACACCCAAAGGACAACTGTTATAAGACCAAGATTGATCTTCACATTGCTTTCGAATAAAAATATCATATTCCGTAAAGGGTGATAAATCGGATAATGTGATCGTATCTGAATAAGGTATTAGTAGAACACCTTGACTAGCACCAGGAACAGCTCCTTGGCCTGGAAGAAATCCAGGGCTTCCCCACTCTACAAGTATAGAATCACTA
This sequence comes from Mesoflavibacter profundi, assembly GCA_964225135.1. Taxonomy (GTDB): domain Bacteria; phylum Bacteroidota; class Bacteroidia; order Chitinophagales; family Saprospiraceae; genus AM-2324. The sequence continues at coordinate 12,010 of CAXQNQ010000250.1, read as the reverse complement.
TTTTCCTCTTCCAAAAGCAGTAATAAATCGCCGACTCCATTGTAGTAATTGGATGTAACGATGGGCCTGATGCACTTTGAAGGAGCAAAATTAAGCTGGAAGTGAATCAATGTCCCAGTATGTTCCGCATGATTATCGTGTATTCGCAAGGACCAAGTACCATTGGGTGAAGTATTATCCCACAATTCCGATAAGGCTTGGTCCGGTAAAAAAGATCCAATAAATGGTGCTGACCCTTGATCCATGTAAAAAGCTTCACAATACCCAGCACTATAAACAGAAAGCAAATTTGTAGTACTATCACATGTATTCACCTCATCAATAGCCCCAAAATCATCCGCCGCTCCGCCAACATGACTAAATAATTCTACTACCACCCCCGAAGGACTTTCTAATTCCAAACTCAAGTCATTGGTATATTCATGCTCAATCTTAAAACTTATGGATTCAAGGAAAATATCTATACCCAACAGGCCTGATTCACCCGTAATATCAAAGGAATAAGTAGTTGTACCTATAGGCTGAAGTGGAATATTGAGGTCGCAATTAGATGGTATAGGATAATTAGCTTTTAAGGAGTTTACTGCAAATGAATTACATAGAAATATTACTGAAAAGCCAGAAATGATTTTTATCCATTGGGGGATGCACATAAGCGTAGAACTAGAGTTTTATATCTGAAATATAAATATACCAAAAAACCGACTATAAGAACGATGCCTCATAGCCGGTTTTTTAATTTTAGCTAGAAATACTTACCCTATCACAATATTAACCATGCGCTTAGGGACTACTATTATTTTTCGAATAGTTTTATCTTCTAACCATTTTTGAATATCCTCTAACTCCAAAACCATTTTTTCAATGTCCTCCTTAGATGCATTGGCATCAAAGGCAGCGACAGCACGTTTCTTTCCATTGATGGAAACAGGATAATTGATACTATCTTCCACCAAGTATTTTTCATCAAAAACAGGGTAGTTAGCATCAAAAACAGAATCTTCATGGCCTAAATTACTCCATAATTCTTCTGCCAAAAATGGTGCAAATGGAGCGATCAAAACAACCATTTGCTCCAATACGGTTTTGTTATTGGAGTTTAGTTTCTTAAGCTCATTTGTGGCCACCATAAAAGCAGAAACACAAGTATTAAAGGAGAAACGTTCGATATCCGAACTAACTTTTTTAATACAGGTGTGCAAAATCTTCATTTCTTCTTTATGTGGTTCTGTATCCACCACTTGAAGCCCTCCTTCATTAAAGAATAATCCCCAGAATTTCTTGATAAACTTAGAAACACCATCGATTCCTTTGGTATCCCATGGTTTGGATTGTTCGATTGGACCTAAAAACATTTCATACATCCGGAAACAATCTGCTCCATATTTTTCTACTATATCATCTGGATTAACTACATTGAAATAGCGCTTAGACATCTTTCCTACCTCTGATAATGTGTAGAACTTGATCGCTTCAGTTTGACCAGTAGACCATTGACCAGATGCAGTCTCAAATCGCGCATCTTTATACTCCGGTCTCCAAGCTATAAATTGCTCCAATCCAATAGCACTTAAATGAGAAGAGTCTAAACCATAATCAGTAACAAAATCAACAAAAACAGGAATCTTGGCGTACTGCTCTTCTGTTCCTGGCTCCACTAGGTCTTTAGAAACAAATACACTCTGTCCATTATCCTTTTCTTTCTTTAAGTACAAGAACTCAATCACCCCTTGGATCATTCCTTGGTTGATTAGCTTCTTGAATGGTTCGTCGGTAGGCACCAATCCTTTATCATATAAAAACTTGTGCCAAAATCGACTATACATCAAATGCCCTACAGCATGTTCTGTTCCACCAACATATAAGTCTACATCTTGCCAATACTCCAAGGCTTCCTTACTCGCAAAAGCCGTTTCGTTTTTGGGATCCATGTATCTTAAGAAATACCAACTTGAACCTGCAAAGCCAGGCATAGTGTCTGTTTCACGAATCAACCCTGTCTTTTCATTCACCCAAGACTCGTTTCTAGCCAATGGTGATTTTCCTCCTGCCGCTGGTTGAAAATCCGATAGTTCAGGTAGTTCTAATGGCAATTCTTCCAATTCCAAAGGAATCGTTAATCCATCCTTATCGTATGTTATCGGGAAAGGTTCACCCCAATATCTCTGTCTAGAATAAATGGCATCCCTTAATCTAAAGTTGACTTTACGCTCCCCTATCCCTCTAGTTTCTACCTCGTCCAACATACGTTCGATAGCAGCTTTTACAGTTAAGCCATTTAAAAAGCCAGAGTTAATCATAACACCGACTTTATCTTGTCTTGTAGCATCAGCAAAAGCAGATTTATCTACCACTTCAACAATTTTCAAGTCATATTTCTCTGCAAATCTATGATCTCTATCATCGTCCGAAGGAACGGCCATAATAGCCCCTGTTCCATAGTCCTTCAACACATATTCACCTATCCAAACTGGAATAGCTTCTTGATTAATAGGATTTATAGCATATGCGCCGGTAAATACTCCACTCACTTCCTTGGCTTCTGCCATACGATCTCTTTCCGAACGAGTACCAACATACTTCACATAAGCCTCAACTTCTTCTCGCTGCTCATCAGTAGTTATTTCATCGACTAGATCATGTTCAGGAGCTAATACCATGTAGGTGGCCCCATAAATAGTATCAGGCCTAGTGGTAAAGACCTCAATCTTTTTATCACTGTTTTTAAGATCAAAAAACAATCTAGCCCCAGTTGATTTACCTATCCAATTGGATTGCATTTTCTTCATGGAATCAGACCAATCTAAATAATCCAAAGCACTCAACAACCGCTCTGCGTAAGCTGTGATTCTCAAAGACCACTGTAGCATAGGTTTACGCTCTACTGGATGACCACCCCTTTCAGACACACCATCTTTCACCTCATCATTGGCTAATACCGTTCCCAATGCATCACACCAATTCACATAGGTCGTTTTGCGGTAAGCCAAACGGAAATTCATCAATACATCCTCTTGCTCTTTTTGGGAAAAGGCAGCCCAATCAGCAGCAGTAAAAGAAATAGGGTCTTCACAATAAGCAGTGTGCCCCTCAGAACCATTAGCCGAAAAATATTCCCTTAAAGCATTGATTCCTTCCGCCTTGTTGGACTTTAGATCGTAATAGTGCTCGAATAACTGAATAAAGATCCACTGCGTCCATTTATAATACTCCGGCGAACAGGTTTTTACTTCCCTATCCCAATCAAAAGAAAATCCAATATTATCTAGCTGTTGTCTATATCTATTGATGTTTTCATCAGTTGAAATAGCAGGATGAACACCTGTTTGAATAGCATATTGTTCCGCTGGAAGTCCAAATGCATCGTAGCCCATAGGATGCAATACATTATACCCACTCAATCTTTTGAAACGGGAATAAATATCTGAAGCAATATAGCCCAATGGGTGACCTACATGTAAGCCCGCCCCTGATGGATATGGGAACATATCCAATACATAGAATTTAGGCTTTATACTTTCATGAGAAACCTGATAGGTTTTATTTTTTTCCCAATAAGTTTTCCATTTGGATTCGATTTGCTTCGAATTAAATTCCATAATCGTTAGTCTATTTTTTTTGATCAGTGGTCAATAAATTCCAGTTGAAGTTGCGAAATTAAGGAAAAAGACCAATTTTCAGTTTATATTAAGCACAAATACAAACTTTATTTGGTGAATATTTCGTTATAAGCCTACAAACCAAAATACATTAATCACAAAACATATTATGAAAAGCCTTATTAAAATCGTCCTTTTACTCGTTGTAGGAATCATTGCATATAACTACTTCTATGGTACTGAAGTTGAAAAAGATCAATCAGAAAAGATTATCTCTGAATTTAAAGATGTTGGTTCATCTATAGTAAATCTTGTTAAAGATGAGAAAGAGAAGTTTGATGATGGGAAATATGATGACGCGATTGACAAAATGAAGGAAGCCGTAGAAAAAATGAAAGAAAAGGTGGATAAATCTGGTGACGATAGCTTAAAAGATGAGATGGAATCATTAGGAGACAAAAGTGAAGAAATTTTAGATAAGTGGGAAAGAAATAAGCCGAAGACGGAAGCTGAAAAAGAAAAATTTAAAGAAGATATGAAGCGTATTCTCAGGGATGCAGAATCATTATTTGAGCAATAAAAAAAATCCCGATGTTTTGACATCGGGATTTTTTTATGCCCTTCCACATTCTTTAATAGGCTGAATGTTATCTATTAAAATATTGCCTCCAATGGGTTCACCGTCAGGGAAATAAGCTTCGAAAATCAAAAAATTAAACACAGCATCTGTCTTAAATAAGAAATCATAGGCTTCCCAATCAACATGATCGATCAAATCCGTCTCAATGAGCAATACTGGATCTGTACATTTTTCTTGTGAGCCAAACACCCTAAGTTTGATAGGTTTGTTATGCATTGGATATCGAATACTATAAGCCAAATCTAATTTAAGTCTATAGCATTTATTGGCTTGAAGTGGTTGCTCTAAACGTTGAGTGATACTCTCCCAAGAATTATCCTCCCGAGTAATCAATCCCAAATAGGTCTCCCCTTCTGATGGTTCTTTTATTACCCCCCAAGGTCCTGGCAATATATCTGGCGTAGTGCCTAATTTACAAGGTAACCACCCTATTGGCATAGTAGCATCCTGCGGTTTTAAACCTTCGAAAGATCCATTCGATAGGTAATGCTGACTTTTTCCAATAAAGGGTATCATCAATAGAAGAAATACTGTAGTGTAAGCTCTCATCAAATAAGTATAGTTTTAACACTTATCAATACGAAAAATCTATCCGTTTATTGTCCTTCATATTTATTCCAGAGATCTGGTCTACGCTCTTTGGTTCTTTTAACTGCCTGATCGAATCGCCACTGATCGATCAATGCTTGATTCCCAGAAAGCAACACATCTGGTACCTTCCAACCATTATATTCTGCTGGACGAGTATAGACAGGTGGTGCGAGCAAATCATCTTGAAACGAATCTGTCAATGCAGAGGTTTCATCATTTAAAACTCCAGGAATTAATCGCCCCACTGAATCAACTACAATTGCCGCCGCTAATTCACCCCCAGAAAGCACGAAATCTCCAACAGAAATCTCCATCGTCACATAATGCGCTCTAATTCGCTCATCAATACCTTTATAATGCCCACAAATGATGATTATATTCTCTTTTAAGGACAATTGGTTGGCATCCCTTTGATTGTAGCGTTTACCATCAGGAGTCATAAATATAATAGCATCATATCTTCGCTCCGCTTGTAAGGATTTGATACAATTCTCGATAGGCTCAATCATCATAACCATACCTGCACCTCCTCCATATTGGTAATCATCCACTTGTTTGTTATTACCTAAACCAAAATCCTTGAGATTGTGCACGACAACCTCAAGGATTCCTCTTTGTTGAGCCCTTTTCATGATAGAATGTTCGAATGGGCTAGTCAACAATTCTGGTTGAACAGAAATAATATCTATTCGCATGATTTACTCAATGATTTCAATCAATTCTACATCAAATATCAAGGTAGCATTCGGTCCAATTGGTCCTCCAGGTCTTGGATTAGCTCCGTATGCGATATCGGATGGAATATAGAATCTATACTTAGAACCAGTATTCATTAATTGCAGCCCTTCAGTCCAACCAGGAATAACCTGATTTAGATAAAATTCAGCTGGCTGTCCTCTATCTACAGAAGAATCAAATTTCGTGCCATCAATTAATGTCCCTGTATAATGTACCCTAACTTTTGCCCCTGCTGAAGCTGGTTTTGGACCATTACCTTGTTCAACCACCTCAAACTGCAGTCCAGAACCAGTTACGATTACACCATCTTTTTCTGCATTAGCAGTTAGAAATGCTTCACCCTCTGCTAGATTTGCTTCTGCCTCCATAGCTTCGATACCTTCCATATATTCACCAAAAATCTGGGTAGCATCTTCATAAGATAATCTTGGTGCATCAAGCTCTAATTTTTCTCTTATTGCACATACAACCACATCCGTATTCATTTCTCCAAAGGAAGGATCTTTTAATTGAGAACTAATTAAAACGCCCATAGCATAGCTCAATCCTGGTAAATCATCTGGCTCAGCTTCAGGATTACTTTGTTTTTCCCCCATATAAGCTGATAGTTGAGTACTAGCCTCTTCAAAGGTCACTTCAGTATTATCAGCAAAATTATCCTGACAAGCTTGGATTAGCCTTTTAGAATCTATCGATGAAAAATAAGGTTCCCCTGCACCCTCTGCAGCAAGAATACCTAAAGCATATGATAGCGTGTCATTAAAATCTTCTAAATCTAAAATTTGATTGTTATTACTTGAACATGAACTAGCAAGTATAATTCCAACAAAAGGAATCAGAAATAATAGGTTTTTCATTTTTTAGTTTTGTTTAGTTCTCAAAAGTAAGTCTATTTCAACAAAATCTTGTATTGAGAAGCCCGAATTGACTATTTTTCTCCCCACCTTTTGATATCTAGTTGAAAACCAGCCAGGTCCAAGACTCTGTCAACCACTGTTTGTAAGGCTGAATCTAAGTCACTTTGTCCTTGATAAAATGAAGGTACTGCTGGACAAACTATAGCGCCATAACTACTAAGTGTATGCATGTTTTCCAGATGTAGGGTACTGAACGGTGCTTCTCTTGGCACAAGAATTAATTTCCTACGTTCTTTTAGTATAACATCAGCAGCCCTTGTGATCAAATCATTTGAAATGCCGGTTCGGATTCTAGCTAATAAGCCCATAGAGCAGGGACAAACTATCATCGTATCATATTTTGCTGAGCCACTAGCAAAGGGAGCGAAATAATCATCTGGTTCATACCAATTGAACGGATAATCCTGGTATGATTTATCCTTCACCTCGAGTTCCCAATTTAATCTAGCATTTTTGCTCATAACTAGACCCACTTGTTCCCATTGATCTTGAATACGCATAAGTGATTCCATCAATAAATATGCATATCTTGCTCCTGATGAGCCTCCAATAGCTAAAACTAGTTTCTTTTGCATACTATAATAATTCTGCGATCAAAAATACACTGCCAAGTATAATTACTGTATCCTCCATTTGAGCTGTCTGTATTGCGGATTGATACGCATCTTTCGACTGTTCATATGGTTGACCTTTCAAACCTAGTTCAGCAGCCTCCCGCTGAAATAAATGAGCAGGCTTTGCCCTAGGTATGTCAGCTTGAGTAAAATAATACCTAGCATTCTTAGGAAAAAGCTCTAATACTTTAGAAGTATCTTTATCTGCTACAGTAGCTAAAACAATATGAAGTTGTCCTTGGTTTAAGTCGTCTATTCTTTCCAGAACAGCCTTTATACCATCTAAATTATGAGCAGAATCCATGATAACCAAAGGATTATCACTTATTTGCATCCACCTACCAATATAATGAGTACGAGTAGCAACGCTGCTAAGACCATGCTTAACATTTGATTCCGTCAGTTTTAACCTTTCAGGATAACTGTCTTGAAGGACTTGGAGGCAGGCTAAGGCAGATTGAATATTTTTATGGGCAAATGGCCCCTTGATATCAGAAGGCGTATGCACCGCCCAACCGGGTCCAGTAATCTCATAACCTGACTGAATCGTATTCACTTGTATCAATTGATCTGCATAAACTAATTTAGATTGATGCTCCAAAGCTAATTGCTCAAAAACATATTGAATTTCACTTTGACGCTCTCCGATTACTATGGGTTTAAACGGTTTTATAATCCCGCCCTTTTCAAAGGCAATTTCAACCAATGTATCCCCTAAGAATTGCTGATGGTCATAGCCTATATTCGTAATTATACTGATTAAAGGATCTACCACATTTGTAGAGTCCAATCTTCCCCCCATTCCAGTCTCCAAAACAATAAAATCAGGCGATTTAGCTTTAAAATATACTATGGATAAAGCAAAAGTCCATTCAAAGAAAGAGGGTTGAATAGCTTCAAAAGCTATTTTGTTTTGATCCACAAAATCAATTATAAATGCCTGATCTATGAGTTCTCCATTTATTTTAATACGTTCCCTAAAATCGACATAATGGGGTGACGTATACATACCAACTTGAAACCCTGAGGCTTGAAGGATAGATGCTACAATATGACCTGTAGTACCCTTTCCATTGGTACCAGCAATATGAATGAAAGGTAAACCCTGGTGCGGATTACCAAGTATGTCCATCATTTTATTAATCCTAGATAAATCTAGTTTTAAAGCAATAGGACCTTGTCTTTGGAACATAGGAAGTTGTTTAAACATCCAGTCCAAAGTCTCTTCATATTTTCCCATAGACGATATTATCTAAGCTAATGCTGATCTGGAATAAAGCTATCCATAAGCTGTACAGCAGAGGAATAAGTTTCAGAAGTTTGCAACAGATCTAACAAGGTATTTAATTGTTTCACAAAAGCCTTATCTAAGTCTTGCTCTGCTTCACTCATACGTGATAAAACTTCTGATGTTGTTTTGCTGATTTTCTGCGCTATAAGTACGGCAGATTTGTCATCAGATACTTTAATGGCTTCATTCAAACGAGGACTCCAATTCATGAAAAACTGCTGCACGCCTTCTACAGAGGCTTCCAGTTGTTGTTCTGGCTGAACGATTCTATTGGTTTGAGCTTGAACATTTAAGTTACATGCAAAAAGGCATAGCAACAAAAGCACTAATATGATCATAATTACATATTTAAAGGCATTCGAATAACTCGAAATGCATCTAAAAATAAGGAATAGACTTGAAAGGAAGTATCTAAACCTTCAATTTAAAATTTTGTTTAAACAATTATGTTCATATTTACAGTGTAAAAGATCATCCAACTTTATGTTTACAGAGAAGCACCATTTAAATTATTTAAGTCCGAAAGACTTGGACCAATACCTAAAAAAGGGTTGGTTTAGAATGGTGCAAACTGTTTTCACCTGCCAATTTCTATATTTTGAAGGGGCTATCTTTTCAACTATTTGGATCCGCAGATCATTGAAATCATTAGAATTTACCAAAAATCAACGGAAATTAATCAAGCGGAACAAAGAGCGATTCAAGGTAGAGTTTGGTCCACTTCAAATTGAGCGGAACAAAGAATTGCTATTCCATAAGTATAAAAAAAACTTTAAAGGCTCTACTTATATGAGTCTATCTTCAAGTTTGTTTGAGCCTTTTGAGTTAGCCAAAGTGCTCTTTAATTCCTATGAATGTAGGGTATACGATGGCGATAAACTTATTGCATTGAGTGTATTTGACTTGGGCGAAAAATCCATGGCAAGTATAATAGGGATTTATGACCCTGCCTATAAAGCTTATAGCCTTGGCATATTTACGATGTACTTAGAGATGGAGTTTGGTCATCAGCTAGGATATCAATGGTATTATCCAGGCTATGTTATTCCACCAAATCCACGATTCAATTATAAGCTGAAGGTTGGCGAAGTAGAATATCTTAACACACATAGCCAATGTTGGTTGCCTTATAAAGATATGGCTACATGCAATTTACCGCATCAAATCATGAACCAAGCCTTGGTGGTAGCTTATGAATCACTAAAAAACATCAACATAGATAGCAAGCTGATGATCTATCCACCATACGAAGGGACCATATTTGGATTGTGGTCATTAGATTATCTAGAATATCCAATTATACTGGAAATAGCGGCTAGTAACGCTCAAAGTGTGGTTAGTTTGGTCCTTTGCTTTGATAGTGTTTCCAATACATACAAATTATTCTATTGCTCCAACTTCCATGACTTAAGTAGTTACTACGAAGGAAGCACAGACCCAGCATTGGCCGAAGGAGGTGTTTCCCATGAGATTTCATGGGAGGTGAAATTTAAGGATCAACTATTAGTTGAATCCGCCGATTTAAAAGAAATTATTAACATAGTTGTGGACCAACAATTCCGAACAAAAGACGAGCCATTAATATAAAAAGGGGAAGATGTTGATCATCTTCCCCTTTTTTTAGTCTCGCTTGTTCTGCATTTGCTGATTAGCTCTATCCTCTTCGCGCATCCGAATATTTAATTGATTAGAATATGCTTGAGCGGATTTAAACCCATAGTTAATTAAAGCTTTTTCTACATATTTTTGAGCTTGTGAAAAATCACCTTCACGCTCATAAGCAATCGCCATATTCACACATGCCTTTCCTGAAGTCTTAGCATCAGCAGCGCCAATGATATCGTTCCATTCTGATTTAGCAGCATCCCAGTTACCTATTCGTACTAGCTGAGCTGAACGTTTCATATCTTCTTTAAACGGTTTCTTACCTGAATTGTAAATAGATCGATTCACAAAAATATAAACCGGAGCAATTCGCTCAGCATAGGCCTCTCCTATTCCAAGACTTATCTGACCACTAGAACGGACTGGATTGGGTAGTCGATCAAAAGATTGCTGCTGGTTATCCCCTTCTGAACTATAGTTTTGACCAGCATTGGATACAAATTCATCGATGATAATGCGCTTAGAAGGATCGTAAACCCTCCAACCTATTTTTATATCCATATTAGCATTTGCTTGCCAGAATTTTTCTACATACTCGTTACCATCCTTATCTTTCTTTTTACGTTCCTGCTCACTAGAGGATGTTGAATAACTGAGGTCATAAGACTCAATAACCGCTAAAGCATCTGCTTTTACACTTTCGCATATACGCTCTACTTCAGACCAAGCTAATGGAGGTGCCATTCGACGGCCACCTTTAGACCCTTCCATATCTATTCCAGTTTGTACAACAGTAAACCTTGGCGTTCTGGATAGTACATTAGATACGCCCACCATAGCATTTTCTCTACCTTCTCTAGCCTGTCCAATTCGTTCACCAGAGACCAATCCACCCAGCACATTCAAAAACCCTGATGATGGTCTAGACCTATCTACCAAGGCAATAGTTTGAATATTAGCGTCTATAACTATATCTGCTGGTCGTAATACTTCCATTGGTATGGTGGTAGTACAAGATGAAATCATCAAGACTAAACCAATAAATACCAATTGCAATAAATGAATCCTTTTCATAATTATGACTTATGTTTTGAAATGGTTATCAACACAGATTTAGAGGCTGGAGTCTTCGAACCTTTAGCCATTTGATCTAAAGGAACTAAAGGATTAGCTTCTGGGAAATAAGTAGCCACACAACCTGGAGGAATAGGATATTTAACCACAATAAATTTATTGGCATAGCGATCAACACCATTGAAGTGCGATTGTAAATCAACCACATCACCAGCCTTTAATCCCTGACCTAAAATATCATTTTCATTCATTAAAATAACTCTTCGCTCATTTACAATACCACGATATCTATCATCTAGACCATAAATAGTCGTATTGTATTGATCATGAGAGCGAATAGTCATCATACAAAAGTGATTTTCTTTTAAGCTCCATTTTCTATTGGGAACAACGAAGAAGTTCGCCTTTCCGTTCGCTGTGTTAAAGGACCTAGAACGTGCCCCATTTGGCAGGTAAAAGCCTTCAGGTTGGCGAACGCGTTCATTATACTGCTCAAAACCAGGAATTACTTGTTCTATGGCATCCCGTATCAAATCGTAATTATCCATTAATGCTTGCCAATTAATTTTAGTGCGACCAGCTAAAGTGGTTTTTGCTAATTGAGCAACAATGGCAGGTTCACTTAATAAATCATAGGAAACCGGCTTTAACACTCCTCTTGAACTATGGACCACGCCCATAGAGTTTTCAACGGATACAAATTGTTCTCCACTGACCTGCATATCCTTTTCCGTCCTACCCAAACATGGTAAGATTAGCGCTGTTTTTCCATGAACTAAATGTGACCGATTCAATTTAGTAGATACATGTACAGTTAGGTTAGCTTTTCTTAATGCCTCTGCCGTATAAACGGTATCTGGTGTTGCAGAAAGGAAATTACCACCCATGGCAAAGAAAACTTTTGCCTTACCTTCATGTAAGGCCTGAATAGCATCCACTAC
>CAXQNQ010000249.1:0-26978 GCA_964225135.1 Mesoflavibacter profundi | reverse complement strand
ATTCCGAACAGAGAAGTTAAGCTCCATAGCGCCGATGGTACTGCCGTATGGTGGGAGAGTAGGTCGCTGCCAACTCCACATAACTGAGGTCCATTCATTTGTTTGAATGGGCCTTTGTTCGTTTATAGCCGACTCTTCTGTATTTTAGATAATAGTATTGTTTCTTTTTCTATGCTTTTTACTTATTTTTTGGGCAGATTTTTGTGATTGGCCAAAAATAGACCTATGAATAAGTATATTATCCCATTCGTATTTATATTTTCATTAGTATCCTGTTCCTCGGATTCAGATACATCTAGCTATGCTTCAAAAAAAGATTCTAGTCAAGATTATCTATATAATCTATTGCTGAGTTCAGATACTAATCTGGATTTTGAGAATAATGTAGTGGAATCAAATGAGGAAAATTATTTGAACTATGAATTTATTTATAATGGTTCAGGAGTTGCCGTCGGCGATATAAATAATGACGGGCTCACAGATATTTATTTCGGAGGTAATTCAGTAGGCGATAAGCTCTATCTGAATAAAGGAAATTTAAAATTTGAAGACATTTCTGTTTCCTCTGGTATATCTACTCTAATTGGATGGAGTACTGGTATCAATATGGTAGATATTAATCAAGATGGTTGGCTAGATATTTATGTTTGTAGATCAGGTCCATCAAAAGATGTTTATAAAAGAACCAATCGCTTATTTATTAATAATAAGGATAACACCTTTACCGAAGCAGCAGCCCAATATGGTCTAAATGCTGCGACCTATTCTATTCAATCTGCTTTTTTTGATTATGACTTAGATGGTGATCTAGATATGTATTTATTGAATCATCCAGATCCGAATTTTAAGACTAAACAATCTAGAGAGCACATGCAAGATATTCTTTCTGGAAAAATTAGAACAGATATTTTCTTTGAAAATATAGACGGTAAGTTTGTCGATAAAACCTTAGATGCAAAGCTGTATAACTTCGGTTATCGCCATGGTATTGCTGTTGGAGATGTAAACAAGGATGGTTATCCGGATTTGTTTGTCAGTTCTGATTTTGAAGAACCAGATGCATTATTTATCAATAATGGGGATAAAACCTTTACCAACGATATACACCGTCGATTAGGACACATATCCTATAACAGTATGGGCAATGAGTTGTCTGATGTCAATAATGATGGTGAATTAGATTTGTTCGTAGTAGATATGGCACCTGATGATCATTATCGTTCAAAACTGTATATGGCTTCTATGGATGTTGCTAGGTTTAGAAATCTTCAAGCCAATGGATACCATAATCAATATATGTTCAATACTCTGAACATGAATAATTCCAACGGTACCTTTAGTGAGGTTGGACAATATGCCGGTTTAGCTAAGTCTGATTGGAGTTGGGGGCCGCTTTTCTTTGATATGGATTTAGATGGTTATAAGGATTTAATCATAACCAATGGTATTAAGGAAAACTTTAGTTATAGAGATCTTCAAAAAGATATTAATACCACAACAAATGGCACTGGCCAAATAGATATCAATGGTTTGTTAGAAATTGTGCCTAGTGAAATCTCTGAAAATCAGATTTATAAAAACAAGGATGGTATTAAATTTGAAAATAAAACCAAAAAATGGTGGAAAACAGGTCGTGTTAATTCTAATGGAATAGCCAGTGCGGATTTTGATAATGATGGTGATATGGATTTCGTGACCAATAATATGCTAGCCAAAGCGACCTTGTATGAAAGTAAAGCTGTAGATCAAAAATTAGGCAATTACATCAAAATTATCCTTAAAGGAAAAGCAGGTAATATAAATGCTATTGGTGCTAAAGTAGAGGTCGTTTCAGCGCTTGGTACGCAGTTAACAGAAATACATAGAGCTAAGGGTTATATTTCTGCCATTGATTTACCGGTTATTTTTGGTTTGGGTAGTGATGCTACAGCCTCGGTTCAAATTACTTGGCCTGATAATACGATAACGACCCATCCAAATCTTCAAGTCAATCAAAGTTATGTTTTCGAATATGGTCAAAGCTCTGCTGAACCTTTAACTAAACCAAGTAAAAAGCCATTACTTAAACGGACTAATGCTGGGCTGGATTTTGTGCATAATGAAGATAGTTATGACGATTATAAGCAGCAAATCCTATTGCCTCATTCTCAATCTACGGTTGGACCGGCAACAGCAAAAGGAGATGTCAATGGGGACGGATTAGAAGATGTTTATGTTGGGGGAGCATACGGTCAAGCAGCCATGTTATATGTACAAAACTCCGATGGTACTTTTTCAACAAGTAGTCAGAATTGGTCTAAAGACAGGAATTTCGAAGATACGGGGGCTACATTTTTTGATGCAGACCAAGACGGCGATCTTGACTTATATGTAGTTAGTGGAGGAGCGCATTTTCCAGAATTCCACCAATTATATGAAGACCGCCTTTACATAAATAATGGACAAGGCGTATTCTATAGATCTGCTCTACCTAAAGGAACAAATATTTCGGGTCAGGCAGTAGCTGTATCAGATGTAGATGCTGATGGAGACTTAGATCTATTTGTAGGAGGAAGGCTTATTCCAGAAAAATATCCATATGCACCTGAATCCTTCATGCTAATCAACCAAGGGGGCACTTTTTCTAAGCAAACTATGGCTTTAGATAACCTAGTATCTTCCGCTACCTTTACCGATGTAGACGGAGATGGTGATGAGGATTTAGTTACCCTTGGAGAATGGTCGCCAATTATTGTAATGGAGAATAATGGAGGTACTTTTACTCAGCAGAATAACGCTTCATTAAAGAATTCTAGAGGACTTTGGTTTGGATTAGCTTCTGCTGATATTGATGGAGATGGAGATATGGATTTATTTGCAGGAAATTTGGGCTTAAATGCTAAGTTTAAAGCGAATGATAAGAAGAAGTTTCAAGTATATTGTACCGATTTTGATAATAATGGTTCATATGACGTAGTATTGAGTACCAATTATAAGGATTATGATGTACCTACTCGTGGTAGGGAATGTTCCTCTCAGCAAATGCCATTTATTGCAGAAGAATTTCAAGATTACCATTCCTTTGCTTCAGCTAGTTTACAAGATATCTATGGAGAAGGGTTAAATAACGCATTGAATAAACAAATTGATGTATTACATAGTGCTTATTTAGAAAATGATGGCTCAGGAAACTTTAATTGGGTTCAGTTACCTCCAGCTAGCCAAATGGCACCTTTACAAGATTTTGAGTTTATCGACTTAGATGGTGACGGTCAACTAGAGGTTCTAACCGTTGGAGATCTGTATAATGTTGAAGTGGAAACAGAGCGATATGATGCAAGTATTGGAGCAGTATTGAAGAAAACTGACACTGGTTTTAAATATTGGGATAAACAAGAAACTGGTTTCATTGGAATGGGGGATGCTCGTAAGGTAATTAAAGTTAGTGGATCTTCCGGCGATCAAATTATCTTAAGTAATAATAACGGTCCGATTGAAGTATTCCAACTTCAATAAAAAAAAGAGCTACACATAAGTAGCTCTTTTTTTTATTGCTTTACTTCAACTTTTGCTTAAAAATTTATTTGTAGATTCGCCTAAAATTTAGTTGCATGAAAATTAAATGGCGCTTGGCGCTTTTATGGTTGGTAATCGCTTTATTGATTGCATTTACGGTTGTTCTACCTGTATTAAAGCCTATATGGGGAATGCAAATTTTATTGGTGAACATACTGTTTGTGATATGTACCATTTTATTTGCTAGAACAATTATTCAATTCAAGCAAAGTTTATTAGCAGATAACTTTATAGTCAGACTGATCGCCTTTATATTTTTATTTCCATTTATCTTTTTGAGTATAGAGCAGATCAATAATTTTCAATACCTAGTGGATTATGACGAAATTAATAATTGGTTAGCTGCGGAGGTGGATCCAAATCAATTAAGGGGTATTCGATCCTATTTTCAATCAGAGTTTATGTTATTTGGCGTTGGAACCGTAATAACGTCTGTAGTATTAATTTTCAGAATGATAGGCTACACTTGGAAAAGCCTTAAAAAACAAGTATCCGTATAGTTAATTTAGATAGGTTGAAGTCCAATTCTTTAGCATTTGTAAACCATGAGTGGTCAAGATAGACTCTGGGTGGTATTGCATGCTGAATAAAGGATACTTCTTATGAGCCATTGCCATAACGATACCCGCTTGATTTCTGGCTATTACTTGAAGTTTTGGAGATACTCCAGATACCATCAGGCTATGGTATCGCATAACATGTATTGGCTTGGGGATATCTGCAAACACGGGATGCGCTCTTTCTAGTACTAATTGGTCTGTTTTACCATGAACTGGAATTTCAGCCTTTGTTACAGGTAAATTGAAATATGCACCAATAGCTTGGTGTCCCAAACAAATGCCTAACAAAGGAATATTATTTTCAATAGCATATTCGATGAGTTGATGTAATATGGGGACTTCAGCTGGTTTGCCTGGGCCAGGAGAAAGGACGATTGCGCTAAAAGTCTTTTCCTTGATTTCTTTTATTGATATAGCATCATTTCTTACTACTTCAATGTTTAGACCGGCTTGTTCTAAGTAATCTTTTAGATTATAAGTGAAAGAATCATAGTTATCAATCAAGAGCACCTTCGTCATTCAATCTTTTTTTCTTCAATATCAAAAACATTTTCTTCTTTAGGTTTCTTTTTTTCAGATAAATCTTCCACCTTATCCAAGAAATCTACCGAGCCTTCCCAAAATTCTAGCAAAGGATCCTTCATGTGCCCTAAGAAAGCCCAAGTCTTATCTGGAAAATCTTCTAGATATTCATAGGTAAAGGATTCTTTTTCTGCTTTTGAGGAAATTAGATTTGATGCCTGGGCAAAATAAAGTAACAAACTATAGACTAAGACCATAAATCCTGCAACTAGCAGTCCTCCAAAGATTTGATTGATTACGTTAATATTCGCTTGCTGTAGCACACTTTCGAGCGCATTTGCTGCTAACCTTACAAGTAACATAGTAAGTAAAAAGGAAATAACCAATCCAAGCAAATACATGGTAGGATTCTCTGTATTAAATGCGTCTTCTAGAAATCGTTGAGTAGGTAAGGCAAACTTAATGGCGGCTACAACACCAATTAAATAACCAAAAACCTTAAAGACTGTTTCTAAGATTCCTTTAGAAAAACCAGTGTAAAAACCATAACCGAATACCAGTGCAAATAGTATGTCTATGACCATTTTGGAGCTTTATAGCGATTGTAGTATTTAATTTATAGTAAAATAAAGTTTAAGAAAACTAATTTCGAGTTTTTTTGGACGAATTAGGCTTTATTGCATATAAATTAAGGATTAATGTGCGTTTCTATTTTAGCAGATTATCAGTAATTTTATCATTTGAAATCTTTTTGTATTAAATTCTCAACCATTTAAAAGTTTGAATGTTTTTTTAATGTTCAAAATAAATAGACATGGTATTTAGTCCAAGTGAATCTTTAGTTCGACAATCAGAGGCCATTATCCCTACTCCTAATGGTCCGTTCAATATGGTAGCCTATTCCAATCAGAAAGGTGAGCCTATGCCTCATATTGCTATGGTGCATCCTGATATGGATCCAAATAGTGGGCCCGTATTGGTACGCTTTCATTCTGAATGCCTAACTGGGGATCTTTTTGGCTCCAAAAGATGTGATTGTGGAGAGCAACTAGAAGCTGCTATGCAAAAAGCAGCTGAACAGAAAGGAGTTGTTGTCTATCTTAGACAAGAGGGTAGAGGGATAGGAATAATAAATAAACTCAAAGCCTATCAGTTACAAGATAAAGGCTTAAATACAATTGATGCTAATCTACATCTTGGCTTGGATGTTGATTCACGAAATTATACTGGTGCCATTCAGATTCTTAAAGATTTGGGTATTCATCAAGTTAAGTTAATGACTAACAATCCATTGAAGCTGCAAGCATTTAAACATTCTGGAGTAGAGGCAGTAGGCAGAGAGCCTTTAATCATAGCGGCCAAAAAAGAGAATGAAGGATATTTGGAAACAAAGCGAGATTTAATGGGCCACATGCTGCCGAACTAAAAAAAGCCAGTTGAATTAATCAACTGGCTTTTTTTTATTCTGTAGGTTCAGGCATCTTGCAATCTTCGCCTGGGACCCGACCACAAACACTACATTCACCCATTTCATTCTTAATCATGGGGTTATTTGATGCACAAGACCCTCTAAATTCCTCTCCGGTAAAAATATGTCTGATATTCATCATTAAAAAAGCTAATCCAAAGGCCCCTCCAATGATAATAAACATGCTTAGAAATTCCATTCCTTATTTTTTTAGTGGATCAAAAATAATTTGAATAAGTTTTCAATTATCTTCATTCAAAAATAAGGATAAATAATGGAATACTCAGCTTATCAAGATAAAATGACTGCCTTTGGTCGATTATTACGAATTATGGACGAATTGAGGGAGCAATGTCCATGGGATCGTAAACAAACCTGGACTTCTCTTAGGAATTTAAGTATAGAGGAAATGTATGAATTAGCTGATGCCTTATTGGACGAAAATGTGGAAGAGGTCAAAGAAGAAATAGGTGACCTTATGTTGCACATGGTTTTTTACTCAAAAATAGCAGAGGAGCAGAATTTATTTGACATTTCAGACAGTTTGCAATATGTATGCGAGAAATTAATCAAGCGACACCCCCATATTTATGGTGATCTTGAGGTAGCAGATGAAAAAGAGGTTAAAAAGAATTGGGAACAATTAAAATTGAAAGAGGGTAAGAAGTCTGTATTAGAAGGTGTACCTAATTCATTACCAGCAATGGTTAAGGCATACAGAATGCAGGAGAAAACAGCTCAAGTAGGATTTGAATGGGAGCATAAAGAACAAGTTTGGGAAAAAGTGCAGGAGGAATTACAAGAATTCAAAGAAGAATTGAAATCAGGTAGCCCAGAAAAAAAAGAAGAGGAGTTTGGTGATTTACTTTTTGCTCTTGTGAATTATGCTCGATTTGAGGGGATAGATCCAGAAACAGCACTAGAAAAAGTGAATAAGAAATTTAAACGAAGATTTGAATATATAGAGGATAATGCCACTCAAGACTTAGCTGATATGTCCTTAGAAGCAATGGATGCACTTTGGAATGAGGCAAAGCAGAAGGAGAGGCACTAATTTTAACCTAGTTTTGTTACCTTTAAACACATAAATAGAGTAGGTCTAAATGAAGAAGATTGAATTAGATATTGTTGCCTTGTCGCAAACAATGGCGCAGTCGAATAATTACGCTGTGGTTTTAAGTGAAAAAGAGGGGAATCGCCGTTTACCTATCATTATTGGTAAATGTGAAGCTCAATCTATTGCGCTTGCTTTGGAAGGCATGCAACCTTCTAGACCATTGACTCATGATTTGATGAAGAACCTGTTTACTGTATTTTCAGTTCAGTTGAAAGAGGTAATCATTAACAATCTAGTCGAAGGTGTTTTTTATGCCCGCTTAGTTTGTGTTGTAAATGGAGAGACCGTAGAGGTAGATGCTCGATCTTCTGATGCTATTGCCCTAGTCGTTCGTCATGAATGCCCTATTTATGCCTATGAATTCATTCTAGAGGCTGCAGGCTTGGAGTTGAAAGATGAAGATTCCTCAGGAGCGGAAGAGCCTCAACAATCTGATGCCAATCCTTCGTATTCAGCACTTGAATTACCTTCTGATGATACTATTGAGCGACATGCTGAGTTCAAGAAATACACGCTCGATAAATTAAAGAAAATGCTGGCTGAGGCTATCGAAAAAGAAGATTACCGTAAAGCAGCCCAAATCCGGGATGAATTGAATAAGCGATAGTCTAAAAGTCTATTGTTTTTAATATTTCAATTATTCTTTGGTGCATTTCCGTACTGATATCCAAGTGTAGCACAAATCGAATCGTTTCTGGCCCGAATGCAGAGGCCAAGATTCCATTATCCTTCAATTTATTCAAGAATTTATCCGCTGATCCTTGTTCATTTAGTTCAAAAATGACGATGTTACTTTGTACGGGTAAAACTTCTTTGACAAAGGGTCTTTCAGATAAGATAGAGCCGTAAGTCTTAGCTCTGTCATTATCAATTTTTAGTCTTTCTACTTGGTTTTGTAGTGCAAATAAGCCTGCAGCCGCTAATAGGCCTGCTTGCCGCATTCCTCCGCCCATAACTTTTCTAAACCTTCTAGCTTCACGAATAAAATCCTTATTACCTAATAACAAAGAGCCAACTGGAGCGCCTAAACCTTTACTAAGGCAAATAGAAATACTATCAAAAATTTGGCCGTATTCTACCGTCGATTCTTTAGTTTCCACTAGTGCATTAAATAATCGAGCACCATCTAAGTGTAAGGCTAGACCTCTTGAATTGCATAATGCTTTAATTGGTTTTATTTCGTCTAGGGTATAAATAGATCCGCCTCCTTTATTACAAGTGTTTTCTAAAACAACTAAACTTGTCCTAGGCAGCCAATCTGCTGTTGGTTGAATGGCTGATTCTATCTGCTGAGCTGTAATTTTTCCATGTTGACCATGAATCAATTTTACAGAGATACCTGAATGAAAGGCAAAGCCTCCTGTTTCGTATTGGTAAACATGCGAATAATGATCACAAATAAGCTCGTCCAAGGGTTGTGTATGTACTTTGATGGCAATTTGATTGGTCATTGTGCCAGATGGACAAAATAAGGCAGCCTCCATGCCAAATAATTCAGCAGCATACCGCTGTAATTCATTGACCGTAGGATCAGCAGCAAACACATCATCTCCAAGCGGTGCTTGCATCATGAATTGCTTCATTTTTTCTCCTGGGAGCGTAACTGTATCACTAATTAGGTTGATCATATTGGATGATATATAAATAAAAAAGTAAGTGTGTATTGAAAATATATTTTATAGAAATAAATAATAACTAAATTGCACATTCAAATCTTATTTACCAAAATTAATGTCTAGCATGGAAAGAATGTTGTTGTTTTTATTCGTCTTTATGTTCAGTATGGTTTCTTGTACAAAGGAACAGGCTTCTACTAATCAAACGGACCAAGAAACTGAGCAATCTTTTTCTCAACGCGTTGAAGATACCTCAGATAAAGTTGGAATAGTTCGAGGAAGTTTAGAGCCTATTAATGCTGCATTAAGTGAAGCAGCTAAAGAAATCAAAGCATATGGCAAGGTTGGTTTGACTATCAAAGACGATTTTACCCTGATTTTTTCTAATGACCAGCAAAGACAGGAAGTTGATATCCGCTTATTGGATAAAGATAATGCTCGATTAATTACTGAGGATGAGGGCTTTGGCTTTCCTGGAGTTGGCATAGGCACCAAAGGTTATCAAAAACTCATCAATACATATGAAGGTGATAGCCAAGTTGGTACTGCTAACGAATTGGTTCTTTTGTTCAAAAATCGGGAAGATGTTTCAAAGCAGCTACCAATTATTTTTCAGAGTATCAGTGTAGCAAAAGGAGAGTTCGACCAATATTATGATTAATGCGATTCGTAATATTTTTAAAAGGTAAATTAATCTGTATACAAGAATTTTATAACATTTGAATGGCAGTAATCTGCTTTTGAAACATTAATATTGCTTCAAGTCCTACTTTAAGTACATTTGAAAACGAAGTAATACGGTCCAAGTCATAAAAGAGACTCCTTTACGAAAAAGGAGTCTCTTTTATTATTTGTAAATAATATATAGGAATTTTATTAACATGTTTTATAATTGTCTATCTTGAAGCTAGACAGTTATAAATCATGAAAAAGTTTCAATCTCTATTGCACCAGACGGTGTTGGTTTTGCTGATTTCCCTATCAGTACCTGAATATGCATTATCCCAATGTTCCTTTTCAACATATGGCCAACTTAAAGTTTTCCCAGGGGTTTCATCCACTTTTGTCATAGATGAAGTAAGTGGATATGCTTCTACTTTTGACTGGGATTATTCTAATGCTCCGGCTACCGTTAGTTTCGACAATCCAACCTTTCAATCTATTGATATGTCCATAGATCCCCTAGCTGAATCAGCTGGGTTTTGGCTGTATTACAGTTATGTGGATATGGTTTGTGCTCTACATGATTCTATTTGGGTTCAAATACTTGGCGCTGATCAGTTTCATTGGTCTTTTAACGCGGGCGTCGTATGTTCGGACGACTTGGGTAGTCCAATAATCGTGGATACAGAATTACCTATTCAAAATATATCATACCATATTTTGAATGCAATAGGAGAGGTCATTTACGATAATGTAGATCATATCCCTACAGATTTATCACCTGATGACTATTATTTACAAATCAGCTGGGATGATTTTGATGAACCATGTCCTATTTGTTTAGTATGGTCAGATGGTGCTATCCTTTTACCATTCTATGTAGGTAATGCAACAGAACAGCCTGTTTTGTCTTGTAATGATTTAGTGCAGGTGTCTTTAGATGAACAGTGCAGTTTTGGAGGAACAATTGATGTATTTTTAGAGGGTCCAATAGTAGGTTCCACACATGCCTATGGCATAAGTTATTTTGATGGCTTAGAACCTGTAACAGAGCTCTGTGGAGCATATCTATCTGAGACATTAAGCTATATGGTTGAACATCCATGTTCAGGCAATTCGTGTTGGGGAAATGTATTGATTGAGGATAAAATTCCTCCATATTTCGATGTGAATAGTCAGGTAGTTGAATTGATTTGTGGTGATGACACCTATACAACTGCTCCTATCGCTCTTGATTTCTGTGATCTTAATCCCCAGGTCAATTTGATTTCTTCTCTCATAGAAACCTTTGATTGTGCTTCTGATGATGGATTAGTATCTATTCAGACAGATGTATATATGGCTATAGATGCATCTGGGAATCAGTCCGAATCTTTTGAACAAAAGATTTATACATACCTACCCACCCTAGACGAGATTATTTTACCTAATCATTGGGATGGAATTCAACATGCTTCATTGACTTGTTCCCAGGCGAGTGAAATTAGTCCATTATATACGGGTTATCCTGAGGTGTTTGGACAAGAACTATTAACAGATCAAGCTTATTGTGGAATTTCATTGACTTACTCAGACCAGACATTTGACTTATGTTCAGATGGCTTTGGTATTATTAGGACCTGGACTATTATTAGAAGTTGTGGAATGGAAACTGAAATTTTAGATCATATTCAAATAATCAAAGTAGAGGATCAATTACCACCTTATATCGAATGTCCAACTACTCTAGATATTTCTGTTGGTGCAGATTGTTTACTAGAGCATTGGGTTCCTAATCTGTTAGTAATAGATGATTGTAGTGCGGTGACTTATCAAGTGTCTGGCACGAATTGGCTAGTCCAAGAAGGGGAAGAGCTACCAGCATTGGAACTTGGACAAGAAGAAATATCCATTACAGCTACCGATGTATGTGGTAATTCAAGTGTTTGTGATATTAATTTAGAGATTGTAGATGGGCAAAGTCCTACGCCAATCTGTATCGAGTTTCTAGAAGTTGCATTAAACTCTGATGGATTAGCCAATTTAGGTCCTGATGCAGTCGATAATGGTTCATATGACAATTGTACGATGGAGCTAAGCTATGAGCTTAGAAAAATGGGTGGGCTTTATGCTTCTACGCTTGTTTTTGATTGTTCTGAAGTAAACGAAAGTACTATGATTGAGCTTCAAGTAATAGATGAAGCAGGATGGTCAAATTCTTGTATGGTCGATATACTTGTTGTAGATAAAATTAGTCCAATTATTGAATGTCCTGAACCAGTATCAGCAGATTGTTCCAATCTAGCAGATTGGCAGGACTTATGGGAAGACCCTAGTGTTTACGATAATTGTAGCACTGAAATAACCGTAATTGAATTAGATTCTTCCAATGTAGATTATAATTGCCTAACTGGTTCAATATCTAGGCAGTTGATGGTTACTGATGCCTCTGGGAATACTGCAAGTTGCACTCAGTTTATACAATGGAGTGGAGTTCAAGCTTTACTTGAAGTGGATATCCAGTGGCCAGAGGATATTTATTTGGATGCATGTGCTGGTGTTACATATAGTCCAGACTCTATAGGTTTGGATATGGGTTTTCCGATATTCCTTAATTGGACTTGTGGCATGTTAGGAGTGAATTTCGAAGATCAAGTCTTTTTCACCAATGATGATGTTTGTTTCAAAGTAGTTCGATCTTGGTCTGTTATTGATTGGTGCTCCTATGATCCAGAGGTAGCATCGGGTATATTTGAGCATACTCAAATTGTCGAAGTGGTCGATAATCAGGCACCAGTTGTGGATTGTAATATAGTTCCATTCGTTAAACTAGATACGCCTGATTGTTTTGGTGAGGTTACTTTTGATTTACCGTATATCATTGAAGAATGTTCTCCAGAGGTTACTATTGATGTGCAAAGTATATTTGGAAGTGGTCCTGGTCCTTTCCAAGATGTTGGTTTAGGAACCTATGAAGTGACTTATTTGATCGCAGATGGATGTGGCAATACAAGTATTTGCGTTGTGGATTATATGGTAAGTGATGCAAAAGAACCTACCGCTTATTGCACCGATGAGTTAATTATCGATTTGCCTATAGATCAAACGGTATCTATCACTGCATCCGATTTTGATTTCGCGAGTTTTGATAATTGTACACAGGAGGAGATGTTGAGTTTTTCTTTTAGTATTTTGCCTTTTGACTCCATTCAAACATTTGGATGTGATGATTTAGGGTCTAATGATTTAGAGATGTATGTATTTGATGCTGAGGGGAATTTTGACAAATGTAATGTGAGTTTGATTGTACAGGACAATATGAATTATTGTGGTATGGCCAGTTTAAGCTTAGCAGGACAGGTTATTCATAATGATATACCTAAGCAGGAGGTTCTAGTTGAATTGAATGGCTCGGCAGGAATTTTGAGTATGAATACGGATCAGCAAGGTTTATATCAGTTCGACTCCTTAAATGCAGGAGGAGACTTTTCAGTTGTTCCGTCTTTGGAGGATGATACCCCGATAAGTTCATATTTAACCACTTTCGATTTAGTATTAGTTACTCAACACATTCTAGGAATGCAAGTATTTGATGACCCCTTGAAATGGATTGCAGCAGATGTGAATGATTCTGGAACAATAAGTACGCTAGATATTGTGGCGATGCGTAAAGTTATCTTACAAATTGAAACAGGCTTGCCATGCGGTAAAAAATGGAAATTTATTCCTACATCCTTTGATTTCACCCCTAGTGGTAATCCATTAAATTCAGGATACGTAGAGCTCATAAACATGAATGATTTAGCCGAATCCGAACTCAATTTGAATTTTTATGCTATTCGAATGGGAGACCTAAATGGTCAATAGACTTGTGGATCAATATGTTAATAAATATTAAAGGAAGAAGTAGGAGCAGTCTTACTTCTTTTTTTATACTTAAAAAGTGTACATTTGCTGCTGTAAATCCCTGATACGTGGCAAGAATCTTAGGAATCGATTACGGTACAAAAAAGACAGGCATTGCAACAACGGATAGCCTGCAGATTATATGCTCTGGTTTAGATACTATACCAACGAATAATCTATTTGAATTCCTAGATACATACATTCAACAGGAGGAAGTAGAATGTATCGTAGTAGGCATGCCATTACACGAGGATGGACAACCGGCACAAATTGCACATCTTGTTGTTGGTTTTATTAGAAAAATCAAGAAAATATACCCACATATTCCAGTTGTAGAATGGGATGAACGAGGCAGTTCTAATGCAGCAAAGCAGGTGATCTTGCAATCTGGTGCTAAGCAAAAGAAAAGAAGGGATAAACAATTGGTTGATAAAATTGCAGCAGCTTTAATACTGCAGGATTACATGGAGAATAATGTTTGGTAAACTAATATTTTATGATATTACCTATAATAGGATATGGTCATTCTGTATTGAAAGAAGTAGCAGAAGATATTTCACAAGAGTATCCGGACTTAAATCAATTAATAGAAAATATGTGGGAGACTATGTATAATGCCCATGGTATTGGATTAGCTGCTCCACAGATTGGTTTATCCATTCGACTATTCTTGGTAGATACCCAGCAAGGCTCGGAGGAAGAGGATAAAGATCAAGGCATTAAGAAAGTATTTATTAATGCTGAGATTTTGGAAGAGGGGGGTGAAGATGTTTCATATGAGGAAGGTTGTTTAAGTATACCTGGTATAAAAGGTGATGTCAACAGACCAGAACAAGTCAAGATCAAGTATCTAGACGAGTCATTTAAGGAGCATATTGAAATTTATGAGGGCTTAAATGCTAGAGTAATTCAACATGAGTATGACCATATTGATGGAATCTTATTTACCGATCTTTTAGGTCCTTTAAAGAAGCGTAGGATTAAAAAGAAATTAGACGAAATCAAAGAGGGTAAATTACGGGCAGATTATAAAATGAAGTACCTTAAAAAATAAAAGCAATGAGTTGGACAGCAATGCTTGAATCTTATAAAGCAAAATCCCCAGTTATTGTATTCGAATGGAACGATGAATATACCGATGCTAGAGGTTGGGTAGTCATCAATTCTCTAAGAGGCGGTGCTGCAGGTGGTGGCACTAGAATGCGTGAAGGCCTTACTAAGGAAGAAGTAATCTCTTTGGCCAAAGTTATGGAGATCAAATTCTCTGTTTGTGGACCTGCTATTGGTGGAGCGAAATCAGGTATAGATTTTGATCCAAATGATCCTAGGAAGAATGAGGTGTTGGAGCGTTGGTATGCAGCCATTATTCCATTGTTAAAAACGTATTACGGAACTGGAGGAGACTTAAATGTGGATGAGTTAAAGGATGTAATCCCTATGACCGAAGATCTAGGTTTGTGGCATCCTCAAGAAGGTGTTGTAAATGGACACTTCCAACCCAAGGAAGGCGCAAAGGTAAATATCGTGGGTCAATTGAGATACGGTTGTTCAAAAATCGTGGAGGATCCAAAATATGTACCAACAGATAAAGGGAAGAAGTTTGCTGTTGCCGATATGATTACTGGATTTGGTGTAGCTAAATCGATAGAGCATTACTATGATATTTTTAGGCAAAGCGATCTAAAAGGTAAACGCGTCCTTATCCAAGGATGGGGTAATGTGGCTTCAGCAGCTGCATGTTACATGGCGCAAATGGGGGCTAAGATTACTGGGATAATAGATATAGCTGGCGCAATAATTAGACCTGAAGGAATAGAGTTGAAGGAAATCAAAGAACTATTTTATAAAAAGAATGGTAACAAATTGGTTTCGGAAGAAACGATGTCCTTTGAAGAGGCTAATGAAAAGATTTGGTCTGTTGGAGCAGAAGTATTTATTCCTGGTGCTGCCTCTAAGATTGTAACACAAGCTCAGGTAGATACTATGATCAAGAATGGCCTGGAAGTGATTTCTTGTGGAGCCAATGTTCCTTTTATTGATGATCAGGTATTTTTTGGTCCCACTGCTAAATATACAGATGAGCAGGTGAGTTTAATTCCTGATTTTATTGCTAACTGTGGAATGGCAAGAGTATTCGCCTTTTTGATGGAAGAAGATATCGAAATGACAGATGAAGCTATCTTTAGTGATACATCGTCTGTGATATACAATGCCTTAGCAGAAGTTTATAAAAAATCACCAGCATTAACGAATATTGCTGGAAAGGCTATGGAAATTAGTTTATCTAAATTATCTTAACCATAAGTCTTTGTCAGATAGACGATTAATTTAGAATAAATCGTAATATTTTATATTCATGGATTTATTTTTGCCAAGATTGCGTTTTTAAGCATATGTAAGTGAAAGATCTTATATTAGAGAAGGCAAAAATATGAACAGAACACTATACAAACTTGTAATTTAATAATTGCATATATTAATTAATTTAATACCCTAGGACAATGAAAAATTTTTTGTCGAAAATTTTTGCCTTAATTTTTATCTGCGCGGCAACTAGCCTTTCTGCTCAAAACGAGTCAGTGGCTGCGCTATCTGGTGTTCAGGCAACACCAAAAGATGGATCTGAATTTGGATTACATGCTGGTTATTTCTTTTCTCAAGGAGATATCGAAGTTAGTCCAAGTTTCGGAACAGGATTTCATTTCAGAAAAGCTTTAGACTATGTATTTTCCATTCGTTTAGATGGATTTTATGGAGTTGCAAAAGGTGATGGTACAGATACAGGTCACACAGCTAATTTTGGAAATAATGTTTTTCGTCCATATTCGTATGAGACAACTATGATGTCAGGAGGTATTCAAGGTATTATGACTTTGAATAATCTTAGATGGGATTCAGGGCTACGTAAAGTAAATACTTACTTTTTTGTTGGAGCATCAGGTGCTTATCTTAAATCAGGACTAACTGCAACAGATGGTTCTGGAGATACAGCTGAAGATGTTATCATTGAAGGGCGAGATTCAGAAAACTTTTTACCTGCCCTTGATGGTGGTTTTGGTATAGGTTTTAAAATGTCTCCAAAAGTAAATATTGCTATTGAACATAAAATGACATCTGCCTTTGGAAAGCGTGCTGATTTGATCGATGCATTTGATAATCGTTGGAGAGATGTAGCGCATTATACGAATGTTCGTGTCAACTTCAACTTAACGAAGGATGGTAAACTATCAGAACCTTTGTATTGGGTGAATCCAATGGAAGTTATTATTGATGATGTTGCTGATTTAAAAGCTCGTCCAGTGTTAGATTTAACTGACTCAGATGATGATGGTGTGATTGATATGTTAGACCAAGACAACAATACGCCTGAGGGAGTTACTGTTGATGCTAAAGGAGTAGCATTAGATACTGACATGGATGGAGTTCCTGATTATAAAGATGCTGAGCCATTTAGTGACAGAAATGTTGCTGTTAATGGAGAAGGTGTATCAGAGCAAGGCATGCGTTCTAAGGACTTTATTACTCGTGACGAGGTTAATAGTCTGATTGATGCTAACAATAAAGCTACAGCTGCTGATAAAACTAATGCAGGATGGTTCCTTCCAAGTATAAACTTTAATGAAGATTCTTATAAAGTAAGAACAAGTGATTATGCTAAATTAGCATCTATTGCCACAGTTCTTCAAAGAAATGCTGATGTAAATGTGGTAGTTAAAGGATATACGGATAGAACTGCTGGCGCAAGTTACAATGAGGTACTTTCATATAAGCGTGCAACTGCTGCTATCGACCATTTAGTTGAAACTTACCAAATTGATCGATCTAGATTAATCCTTCAATATGGAGGTATGGAAGGTACTTTAGTTCCAGTAGAAGGTGCATCTCTTGCAAATAGAAGAGTTACTTTCACTGTTGCTGAGCCTGGCGATACAGAAATGAGCGCACCTGAAGGTGCTGGAAATTCTAGCTTCTCAGGAACAAAAGGACAAGGGTATTAATACAGTATATATTGATTTAAAAAAAGGTGGTGTCTTAACTGACACCACCTTTTTTAATTTAATACTGCTGGGTTCTTAGTAGTACTAAAGTACAAGCATTTTCTGTAGATATCCCAGCTTCTTGGGCAAGATGCGCTAATTCATCATTTTCTGTTCCAGGATTAAAGATGATTCTTTTAGGCTTTAGCATTAAAATATGATTATAATAGCTTGATTGATGTGTTGGATTTAAATAGAGTGTTATAGTATCTAGGTCATTTATGGCTTTAGGTAGATCTTGTTGTACATCGATTGGCCCTATTTGTCCTGTAGATCTGCCTATTGCAGTAACATCATGCCCAGCTTGTGTCAACAAATGGATAGCTTGATTGGAATATTTTGATTCATTTAAACTTGCTCCTAGGACTATTGTTTTTTTTGACATAACTCTATTCATTAAAAAAGGATGCGTTTTTCAACAACATCCCTTTTAGTATTTAGTTTTTAAAGCTCATTTACACAAGCATTCTGATTGGATCCTCCAATACAGATTTGAAATCTTTTAGGAATGCAGCTCCTTTAGCTCCATCTACCACTCTGTGATCACATGATAAGGTAACTTTCATGGTATTCCCTACAACAATTTCACCATCTTTAACCACTGGTTTCTGGTTTATACCACCTACTGCAAGAATACAAGCATCTGGTGGATTAATAATAGCTGTAAATTCTTCAATTCCAAACATACCTAGGTTGGAAATGGTAAAGGTATTACCTTGCATTTCATCCATACCTAGTTTTTTGTCTTTAGCTTTACCAGCCAAATCTTTGACTTCAGCGTTGATTTGTGAAAGTGCCTTCATATCTGCATTTCTTACAACAGGTACAAGTAAACCTTCATCAACGGCTACAGCTACTCCTATATTAATGGATTTATTTTCTCTAATTCTATCGCCTAACCAAGAAGAGTTTATAGCTGGGTGTTTTTTCAATGAAGCTGCCGCAGCTTTGATCACTAAGTCGTTGAAAGATAACTTTGTAGGTGCAAACTCATTTAATTGCTTTCTAGCATGGATGGCTTGATCCATGTTGATTTCCACTGTAAGGTAGAAATGTGGAGCACTAAATTTACTTTCACCTAGTCTTCTTGCAATAGTCTTACGCATATTGGTTACAGGGTAATCTACGTAATCACCTTCTGTAGCTATTGCAGTAACTGGAGTGGTAGCAGCAGGAGTTGGAGCACTTGTTAGTGCTTGCTCAACATCTCTTTTGATAATTCTACCATTTTCACCAGATCCTGCAATGGCTGCTAAATCTAGACCAGATTCTTTTGCCATTGCTTTAGCCAGCGGAGAGGCTTTTACTCTGTTATCTACAGTATTTCCATTTGCACTAGGTGCAACTGTTTCAACTGCTTGTACTTCTGCAACTGGTTCAGCAGGCATTTCAACTACAGGATTAGCAGGTGCAGGAGCATGGTCTGCACTTAAAGCAGCCTTCCAATCTTCACCTTCATCACCAATAACGGCAATTACCCCATTAATTGGAACGGTTCCCTCTTGGACTTCAATGTGTAAAAGGACGCCATCTACGTAAGAGTCAAGCTCCATCGTAGCCTTGTCTGTTTCTACTTCTGCAATGGTTTCTCCGGCTTCAACGGTGTCACCTACTTCTTTTAACCAGGCAACTATTGTGCCTTCTTCCATGGTGTCGCTAATTCGCGGCATTTTAATGACTTCAGCCATTCTTACTAGTTTTGTTTTTAGCTAAAACATCTGTATTCGAGTCCAAATTTAACACATATAAATTTGGTAGCAAGTAAATGGACAAATTTTTTAATAAGATATGGTTACATAGGCATAGATTCGATAATGCTATGACAATTAATTTTGTAAATTTGAATCATGGGGTATAGTTCAAAACTTGTGGAGCAGGCTGTTGAAGCGCTGTCCATGCTTCCTGGAGTAGGGAAGAAAACTGCATTAAGGTTAGCATTATTTTTGGTTGAGCAAGATGAAGATCAAGTAAAGTCTTTCAGTGAAGCCGTTTGGAAAATGCGTTCGGAGATCCTTCATTGTACAACTTGCCATAATTTATCGGATACTGTTCAATGCGCTGTTTGTTTGGATGAAAGGAGGAATAGGCAATTGATTTGTGTAGTTGAATCATTCAAGGATGTTATGGCCATTGAAGAAACAGGGCAATTCAATGGTGTATATCATGTTCTTGGAGGGGTTATTTCTCCTATTGAAGGCGTAGGGCCAGAGCAACTAAATATTGATACTTTAATTAATAGAGTCAAAGATCAATCATTGGAATGTCCAGAGTTGATTATGGCCATTAGCCCTACTATTGAAGGGGAGACAACCATATTTTATTTGTCAAAACAGTTAAAGGACTTATCGGTAAAAATAAGTACAATAGCTAGGGGTGTTTCCTTTGGAGGTGAACTTGAATATGCAGATGAGCTTACATTAGGGCGATCTATAATTGCCCGAATTCCCTATGAAAAATAGAAATGAATAGCTATTGATATGGATGAACCATTGAAATTGTGCGTAGTTATTGTCAATTATAACGTCAAATATTTTTTGGAACAGGCATTATTGTCTGTGCAAAAAGCTATTGATGGTATTGCTACAGAAGTATATGTGGTTGACAATAATTCCGTTGATGGTTCAGTAGCCATGGTAGAAGAATTATTCCCTTGGGTTAATCTTATAGCCAATACAAATAATCCAGGATTTTCAATTGCAAATAATCAAGCTATTCGGCTATCCTCAGCGGAATACATTCTTTTGCTCAATCCGGATACCTTAGTTGAGGAAGATACCTTTAAGCAATGTATAGACTATATGGATGCCCATCCTAAGGTTGGAGGTCTAGGTGTTAGGATGATAGATGGTGCGGGAAAATTTTTGCCAGAATCTAAGCGTGGATTTCCTTCTCCAATGGTTGCTTTCTCAAAAGCTTTTGGCTTATCCAAGTTATTTCCAAAGTCCAAATTGTTTAATCAATATCATTTAGGCTATATATCTGAATTTGATATTTCAGAAGTTGATGTTTTGTCTGGTGCTTATATGTTTATGCGCAAGAAGACTTTAGATGAGGTTGGTTTGTTGGACGAGCAGTTTTTTATGTATGGAGAGGATATTGATTTGTCCTATAGGATTACTTTAGGTGGATATACTAATGTTTATTTTCCAAAGACAACTATTATACATTACAAAGGGGAGAGTACTAAAAAGGGTAGTTTAAACTATGTAAAGGCTTTCTATCAAGCCATGATCATTTTTGCAAAGAAACATTTTACAGGGCGAAAGGCGAGTAGTTTTGTGTTGTTAATCCAATTCGCGATTTACTTCAAAGCATTTTTAACTCTAATTGGGAATGTGTTTAAGAAAGGTGGCTTGGTTATGATGGATGCAATCATAGGTTATGGTGGTCTGTTACTCATTGAGCGTTTTTGGTCCAATTATCATTTTCAAGATCCCAATTACTTTGATCCAGAGGTGAAGTGGATTAATTATCCGGTCTATGTGTTGTTTTGGCTGATAAGTTGTTATTACAGTGGTGGATATGATAAACCCTACCAGATGCGTCGATTTATTAGAGGAGTGCTATTTGGCAGCCTTTTACTAATTGCTGTTTACGGATTATTACCTACTGACCTTAGACCTTCAAGGGCCATAATCTTAATGGGAACAACTTGGATGCTCTTATTTGCATTGATTCTTAGATTGTTGATACATTTTTATAAGTATAGAGATTTTAGAATCGGAGGTGGAAAAGAAAATCGTTTATTAATCGTAGGTGAAGAGAAGGAAAGTATTCGGGTAAAGGCTATGTTGCAGCAAGTAGGGGCGCGTAAAAATATTATCGGAATTATTAGTCCATTAAAAGCAGAAGCTAGTCTAAGTTTAGGTACAATAGACAACCTTCAAGATCTAGTTCAAGTCTATAAAGTAGATGAGTTGATATTTTGTAGTAGCAATATTTCCTCTGCTGCAATTATGCGATGGATGACTGCATTAGGGAGTAAGTTAGAATATAAAATAGTTCCTGAAGAAAGTCAGACCATCATTGGATCTTCATCAAAAAATACGAGTGGAGAGGTGTATACAGTTGATATAAGTTTTAATATTGATCGAGCTATACATCGCAGAAATAAACGGGTTCTTGATTTTGTGTTGGCCTTATTCTTCTTATTGATTAGTCCTATTTTGGTTTTATTTCAATCCAAGAAAGCAGGCTTCTATCGGAATGCTATTAGGGTTTTAATAGGTAAAAAATCATGGGTTGGATATGCAGGGGGAGCATCCCTACAAATACCTGCTATCAAGCCAGGTGTTATACCTTTAACTGCAGGTTTAAATCAAGTAGCCTTAGATGAAGGGGTTATTCAGCGTTTAGACTTTCTATACGCTAAAGATTACGGTATTGAAGAGGATATTCAGATTATTTTCAGGTCTTTGAAAAAATTAGGGAATTAATGGAATTAAAGCATACTATATCTGCATTGGCTGAGGAAAGTTGGTCTAGGATTGTTGAGATCCGAAGGCATATACATCAGCATCCGGAATTATCTTTTCAGGAGAAGCAAACTTCTGAATATGTGGCGCATTTTTTGGAATCAGAAGGATTTGAGATTGAAAAAGGGGTTGGTGGATATGGTATAGTCGCTGTTTTGAAAGGAGATAAATCAGGGAAATGCTTGGGTTTGAGAGCAGATATGGATGCCTTACCCATACAAGAGATGAATGAGGTGCCTTATCGTTCTAAAAATGCTGGTGTGATGCATGCTTGTGGACATGATGTTCACACATCTTCACTATTAGGAACTGCCTTGCTTATGAAAGCATTAAGGTCGGAAATAGTAGGGTCTGTTAAGTTTATATTTCAACCTGGAGAAGAGTTGCTCCCAGGTGGAGCTTCATTAATGATAAAAGATGGAGTTTTAGAAAATCCCCAAGTTGACTTAATGTTAGGACAGCATGTTTTCCCTGAATTAGAAGTGGGGCACTTTGGAGTCTGTTCAGGTCCATACATGGCATCAACTGATGAGTTATATATTACAGTAAAAGGTAAAGGTGGTCATGGGGCAATGCCGCACTTGGCTATTGATCCCATTCATGCTTCAGCTCAATTGATTGTTCAAGCACAAGCTTTAGTAAGCAGATTGACTAATCCTATTGAACCTAGTGTTTTTACCATTGGAAAGATTGCATCAGAGGGGGGAGCGACTAATATTATACCAGAAAAAGTCGAGCTTCAAGGGACTTTCAGGGCCTTAAATGAACAAGTTCGGACCGCCTTTCATGAAGCTTTGTACCGATTGGTTCAAGGTTTGGAACTATCTATGGGTATTTCTATAGATTTAGAGATTAGGAAAGGATATCCGGCATTGGTAAATGATGAAACCATAAGCGATAAAGTATTAAAATTGGGGCAAGAGTATATTGGACCAGACAACTTTCAGGTTTTACCCAAGCGCATGACTGCTGAGGATTTCGCTTATTTTGCCCAAGCTGTTCCAGCTTGTTTTTATCGATTAGGTGTGGCTAATAAGCAAAAAGGTATACAATCTGGATTACATACGAACACTTTTGATATTGATGAGGATGCATTAAAGTATGGTATGGGCATGATGGCATATATCGCCATAAACCTGTTAAATATGGAATAAAGGATTATATTTAACAGCTTTTATAAAAATTAAATTGAATACGAGATGAAAGGAGCAAATAATGTGCAGAAAAAAATTAATCAAAGGAATTGGGATTCTCCATTAACTAGAGGGGAGAATAGTTGGACCATGTTCAAGGTGTTATCTGAATTTGTAGAGGGATTTGAGGTATTGAATAAAATAGGCCCATGTGTTTCTATTTTTGGCTCGGCGCGTACCAAGCCTGATAATAAATACTATAAAATGGCTTCAACCATTGCTGAGAAGTTGACGCAAATAGGATTCGGTGTAATAACAGGAGGAGGTCCTGGTATTATGGAAGCTGGAAATAAAGGAGCTTATGAGGCTGATGGAATGTCAGTGGGTTTAAACATCGATTTACCATTTGAACAAAGTCATAATGCCTATATCGATAACGATAAATGTCTGGATCATAGATACTTTTTTATCCGAAAAGTAATGTTTGTAAAATATGCACAAGCATTTGTTGCTATGCCAGGAGGATTTGGAACTTTAGATGAATTATTTGAAGTCCTGACTTTGATTCAAACTAAAAAAGTAACTCCAGTGCCCGTTATTTTGGTTGGTTCTGAATTTTGGAATGGCATGGTTGATTGGATTAAAAATACATTATTAGATGAATTCCACAATATTAGTCCTAAGGATATGGACTTAATACCTATTATGGACGATCCTGATGATGTGGTGAACTATATCAATGATTATTATTCTGATAAGGATCACCATTTGGAACCAAATTATACCATGTAAAAAAAGCCAGCATTCAATGCTGGCTTTTTTATTTATGGACTTGGTTATTGATGCTTTGATATAATGCTAAATATTTTTCGATATAATGGTCCACTTCTTTTCGTTTGTATTGAAGGATATACCGGGGATGTTCCAAAGGAATGATTTGGTCGAACCAATTAAACTTATGATTAAGTTCGGATAAGTGCTTGAAATTTTTTCCTTTCCCTAAACAGATGGCCACATCTCTATTAATGGGCATTTGAAGCATTTTTTCCATGGATTTTTTGTTAAAAGGTGTACATCTTTTAAATAACTCCTTAGAATCATAGTAATTATAATTGGTCCAATGGCCTAAATTGTTTTTGTGAACAAATCCTACTGGTGATACAGAGCTAATTAGAAAGTTTGAATAGAATTCTCGAGGTCCACCATAAGCTGCAATGGGTTTATAAAAAAAGTCAGCAGATGGTTCGTACATTTCTTCTTGGGTGAAGGGTTTGATGATTTCTTTTAGTCGAATGGAGTCCGTGAAGGGTATACCAGTTACCCCTGCACCTTTTCTACCTGGATTTATCCCTATAACCAAAGTTCTTGGATTTTGGTCAGTATAGTAGGACTGGAAAAATACTTCTAAGTTTTTCCAAACTAATTGATCATAGGGCTGAATGGGTTTAATATTCCTAGGCAGTTTAAACTTGTAGTTTTGTATATATTGATAGAATGCTAATAGCTGGTCAGCTAAAGTATTGGTTTCCATTATATTTTACTTTCGAAAAAAATACTAACTATGTGTTGGAATGTTAAAGATTAGCATAACTAATTTCAGTTTAGCTTGTTAAAGCTTTATCATAATATTGACTACTATGAGCCTTAAACCCACTAGTTTGATTAAATTCCTTTTAGGAATTTTTATGATTACATTTTTATTAGCTAATTCTGGAAATCCACCCAATGGTAGGACCGGTGCACCGGGTGAATCCACCTGTGGCTCTTGCCATAGTGGAGCTACTTACCAGGGGAATCTATCCATAGCAGGTGTTCCAGCAACCATAACATCCAATACCACCTATACTGTTACTTTATCTAATACTGCCACAGTGGGTTCTCCAGTCACTGGAGGATTCCAGCTAGTTGTGCTAGATGAGAACGATAATAATATCGGGGATTTGGTAGATATCTCCAGTGATGTTGGAACTTCAACAGCTGGTGGCCGGGAATACGCGGAACATTTAGGAGATAAAAACTATTCTTCCAATTCGGTAGCTTGGACATTTGAATGGACCTCACCTGCTTCTGCTCCTCAAAATGGGGATATTACATTTTATTACGTAACGGTAATGGCTAATAATAATGGTAGTACAAGTGGAGATAAAGCTATTACTAATACTACTACAGTAAATTTGCCTGGTGGAGCTCCGTTAGATGTCACTGTGTCTAAGATTAGTGATGTTTCTTGTTTCGGTGGAAATGATGGGATTGCACTTGCGAACGTATCAGGAGGGTCATCTCCATATACTTACCTTTGGTCAAGTGGCTCAACTTCTTCTACCGCGACAAATCTTTCTGCTGGTACCAATACTGTAACAGTAACAGATGTATCCAATAATACAGCGACCGGTTCGGTATTTATCAATCAACCAAGTCCACTTAATGTGGGGTTATCAGCTACCCAAGTCAGTTGTAATGGGGATTCAGATGGTTCAATAACGGCTTTACCTGCAGGAGGGACAAGCCCGTACATTTTTAATTGGTCGACTGGGGCGACTACGAGTACTATTAATAATTTATCAGCTGGCACCTATTCAGTGACCATTACAGATGATAATCAATGTCAAACAGTAAATACTACAACAATTTTTGAACCAGCTGCAATTACTTCATCTATAGGAATTGATAACGAGATATCTTGTTTTGGGGGTAATGATGGTGCCTTGACTGTAAGTGTATCTGGGGGAACTCCCAACTATAGCTATAACTGGTCTACAGGAGCCACTACGGCATCCATAAATAACCTAAACGCGGGGGTATACACAGTGACCATTATAGATGCAAATGGCTGTGAGGAAGTAGAAGGGCTCAACTTAGGACAACCATCCGTATTAACTTTATTACTAGAGAGTACTGATGAAACAACTTTTGGTGGAAATGATGGTACTGCAACAGCAATTGTAGGGGGAGGAGCTCCAACCTATACTTACGCTTGGTCTAATGGTGCAACTACTCCTGTCATTACGGACTTAGCACCTGGAATATATGGGGTCACGGTTTCGGATCAAAATGATTGTCAAATCTCTGGAGATGTCGAAGTACTTGCAGTTAGTTGTAGCCTCTCAGGTTCAAGCACTTCAGTAGCACCAAGTTGTTTTGGTAGCTCTGATGGTAGTATTTCAATAACGGTCTCTGGCCAAGTGGGAGTGGTTTCTTACCAATGGTCACACGACCCGAATTTGAATGGTCCTAATGCAGGTAACCTATCAGCAGGGGTTTATTCTGTTACCATAACTGATGAATTGAATTGCTTCTCAATACTTTCTATCGATTTACCGGATGGTAATGCTATTTTAATTGGTAGTGAATTAGTACCAATCAGCTGTACCGATAGTTGTGATGCATCTATTTTATTGACTCCAACAGGTGGCAACGGATCATTCAATGTACTTTGGAGCACTGGAGATACCGGATTGATAGTCGATAATCTATGTACTGGCACTTATTCAGCAACGGTAACAGATG
Source organism: Mesoflavibacter profundi (assembly GCA_964225135.1). Taxonomy (GTDB): domain Bacteria; phylum Bacteroidota; class Bacteroidia; order Chitinophagales; family Saprospiraceae; genus AM-2324. The sequence continues at coordinate 440 of CAXQNQ010000249.1, read as the reverse complement.
CATTAGGATGTCAAGAAAGTATTAATATTTTAATCGAAAATCCTTTACCATTGGCAATAACATCCATTACTACTGATGTAGATTGTAATGGAGCGTCTACTGGTAGTATTCAAATAACAGCATCGGGAGGGACAAGTCCTTATTCATACGCCTGGTCAACTGGTGCGACATCCCAAGATATAACTAATCTATCTGCATCAAGTTACTCTTTGACCTTAACTGATAATAATGGTTGCTCTCTGGTAAATGATTTTGTTGTTCAAGAGCCTGATTCGTTGTCAATAATGATTACAGTATCGGATGAAAGTGCAAATGATGCAGCTGATGGATCCTTGGATGCTTCCGTGGTTGGAGGAAGTGATCCATATGATTTTCTATGGTCTACAGGCGATACAACCTCATTGATTGAAAATTTGGCACCTGGCTTTTACACTTTGGTT
>CAXQNQ010000248.1:0-3484 GCA_964225135.1 Mesoflavibacter profundi | reverse complement strand
GGTACTTCCATATCCTTTTTTAGACCACAAGAGGCGGAATTTGTAGAGGCTTTAATTACTTTGATGAAAAAGCCGGTGAATTTTATTGATTTTCCGGCAGAAGTGGATGTCATAGAGGCTTTGATAGAGGAGGAGAAAGAGGTTTATCAAATGAAAAACTACCTGCCTAAGCATTCCTTAAAAGGTTCTGGTGGTGCTTTCCATGAAAAGCTAGATAAAAATAAGAAGGTCAATCGAGCCCAACAGAAAAGACGAGCTAGAATGGAGGAAAAGAAAAAAGCTCGTAGAAAAAAGAAGAGATAAGCCAAAGCTTATCTCTCTTCATTAATCTCTTTATACATGTAATGCTTAATGCTGCGCTGCATGTTGTTTTCCTTGAGTAACGGGTACGGGTACCAATTTTTTGTTTTGCGAACGGTACCAAGTAATCAAACTTAATATTAAAAAGCTTGTAATCATTTTCGTGTTTATATATTGTTTATAAATCAAATATGCAGTGTTTACAGGTTGAAACCACCTTTTATCGATAAACACCATCAAATTAACGCCCAATTTTAAAATTTGTTGTTAGTCATATAATTTTCTGGACATTTCTAATGCTTCTTTAATGGTATTTCGGAGCTCTTTCGGTTCCAAAACGGTTACCTCAGGACTCAATCCTTTAAGTTTTTGACGGAGTTCATAATTATGGATGACTTTTAGCGAAACTACAACAGCATCTTTTGTTTTGGACTCTACACGCTGTGAAGGATGTAATGGTTTAGATTCTAGATATTTATATTGTTCCAGGCTAACGCGTAATTTAACGGTTACAGGTTGGGCATCTTTGGGCTTTGACACGCCTATACAATCGTCGAAGTAATTATTTAAGTCTAGTCGGAAGGCCTCATAAGGATGGGATTCCCAAGTTTCTAAATTTTGAATGCGATCTAGAGCCCATAAAGTTAAATCGGTATACTCGGAATGTCGCCCCAATACAAACCAGCGGTTGTTATATTCTTTTAGGATATAGGGAAATAGAACAAACTTGCTGGGTTTGTTTTGTTTGAACGATTGATATTGCATCCGTAAACTTATTTGGCCTCTAATGGCTGTAAGAATCAGATCGATCCATTGTGTACCCTTGGCTTTTTCTGTCTCATCTAATTGCAAATAGCGGTTGCTTCTTTGCCCGAATGAATCTTTTGGTTCAGCTTGTGCATCTAACTTAGCTATTAAATCTGCTATAGGTGTGAATTGCTGAAAGGGTAGGAGTTGCTTTAACACATCCAAGGCTTCTCGAAACATGGGATTATCTTTCAATAACTGTGGCGATTGAAAAATGGAATAATCTGGGTTGGTATAGGTATAGTATTTATTCTTGCTTACTTCAATCGGCGCATCATAGCCTAGCGTATATCGCATGTGGTAGATATCGGATTGTATGGTTCGTTTGGATACGCCCAGTTTATCCGCTTGCTCCAATAGAGCTTTATTAACCGCCTGATGTAAATCATCTAAGGTCCATTTTCGCTGTCTGTTTTGCAGACACTGGTCTATGGTTTTGTATCGGATGAGTGCAAGCTTGTTTTGAGGCATTTTAATGAGATTTGAATAAAGATAGTGGTCCCCATTTGAATAATAGAATTAGGAATAAAAAATATTCAAGTCTATTTATGGGGTGCTTTACTCTATAAATTTGCCCTAGTGCATTGATCGTTAAATGGTTAGTTTAAAAGTTTTTTTGGCAAAAAGCTTCGATAATTAGAAAAATTTATCCATTTTTGCACTCGATCAAAAACTATGGACATGACAAACACATTTACAAAACTGTGGGGCAGTGCTATGCTCCTATGCCTGGCGTGCACTGTTCAGGCTCAAGTAATTATCACCGGTACATTTGCGGGGGATAATGGTCAGAATGCAAGTATTCCAAATGGTATTGAGATATTTGCTATTACTGATATATCTGACTTATCCGTTTATTCTATTCATTCGGGAGTAGCTAACTACACGCTCCCAAATATTTCTGTTCAAGCAGGTGAATTCCTGTATTTTACAGATAATCTTAATGATTTTAATACCTTTTTTGGGTTTGATCCAGATGGAGAAAGTACTCTTTTTACAAGACCTAATGGTAATGCTACTTATAATTTTATCCTAAAGGAAAATAATAATGATTTGGATTATGCACCTGGAAATGGATATCAAAATGGCTGGGCTTATCGAAATGATAATACTGGCCCAGATTCAGGTGGTTATATTGAAGCTAATTGGAATCTTGCAAATGGTGCTTTAGCATCATGCAACACCAATAATGATAACTGTACTACCCCATTTCCAATTGGAACTTACCAATTAACTGTCATGCCCGTTGAACTGGTTGAATTCAAAGTGAATAAGCAAAACGATGAAGCCTTTATTCAATGGACGACTGCTTCAGAAGAGAACAATGCTTATTTTGAAGTACAACGCGCAGGAGCGGATTTGCGTTTTGAAACAATTGCTTCTCAGGAAGGTCAAATCAACAGTACAGTCTTAAATACCTATCAGTATGCAGACATCGCACCATTTGAGGGTATGAATTATTATCGTTTAGTTCAGGTAGATTTGGATGGTACTAGTACTGTTTTGCCAACTAGGTCAGTTGATTTTACAGATCAAAATGATATTGTACTTTATCCAAATCCAACGACAGATGTCTTAAATATTGAAGGTGTTCAAAGAGGAGCAACTTATACTTTAAGAAATGTTACAGGTGTATTGGTGCAATCAGGGCTATTTACTGGTAATCAAATTTCAATTACTACATTACCAGTGGGGATGTATTGGTTGAGTGTTCAGCAAGAGTCAACAACGATCACCAAGCCATTTGTCAAGAAATAAGTTTGTGCTGCTGAAGGGTAGTCTGCAATTTTTTAAAAATTGCAAGCGCTTGGTGAGGTTATATATGGATTGATAATTAGTTAATAAGTATATTTTTTTAATCGATTTATTCGGTTAATGATAAAAATTATGCATTTTTGCTTTCGATCAAAAACTATATGAAATGAAACACTTATTTACAAACCTATTAGGGGCAATGCTATGCCTTTTTGTAGCACAAACTGCCCAGGCGCAGTTAATCTTAACTGCCGTTTATGATGGCCCACTTACTGATGGTGAACCCAAAGGAGTCGAATTATATGCCTCTGAAGATATTGCGGATTTGAGTATTTATGGCTTGGGTTCTGCTAATAATGGTGGAGGTACGGATAATCAAGAATTCACTTTTCCTAGTGACGCATTGACTGAGGGAGATTTTATTTATGTAGCCTATGAAGCTGCTAACTTTACAACCTATTTTGGTATTGCACCAGATTATACAGCTGGGTCAATGTCTATTAACGGAGATGACGCTGTTGAACTTTTTAAAAATGGAACTGTCATTGATATTTATGGAGACATCAATGTAGACGGAACAGGTGAAAATTGGGAATATTTAGATGGTTGGGCATATCGTAAT
>CAXQNQ010000247.1:0-5182 GCA_964225135.1 Mesoflavibacter profundi | reverse complement strand
AAACGTTCTGTGTGTTGAATACCTTGTTGATCAGTAACTATGATTTGATACATCCCTGTTTCTAGGATTAAATCAAAACTACGATTACGGGTGTATGAATCAAATTGATCCGTGAATACTAACTTTCCGGCAGTATCATAAATGTTGATTTGATTGAAGGCTTGATCAGCCTCTACATTAAAGGCGCCTGAAGTTGGATTAGGATACACATATAGTGCAGCTGTATTGGAATGCTGCTGCTCTAGAATGACAGGCAAGAAGTATTGATGATACTTGGTGATAACCTGAATTTCTAGTTCTGCATCCCGAGGTAGTTCCGAAGCATCTATGAGCATAGTCATTTCCTCTTGATTACCTTGTATTCTATCTAATCGAACACCATTTTGGTAGATATTCAATTCGTCTACTTCTGCATCCAATAGACTCAAGTCAAGTTCAATTTGATTTAAGTCTACATTAAAGGATACTGGATCATAGGACTCATGGACAAGTGGCTTTACATCTGCTTTTAATACAGCTGTTAGAATACTTTTACCTGTTTCATCTGTGATGTTAATGCCATATAATCCAGCAGCAAGATCTGATACAGGAATACTAATCAATTGGTTAGTAACCGTTGGATTATTCACCAACAAAGCCGTCTCTCCATTTAGATCTAAAAACTCAACTTCTGATATTTGATGCTTTAAATGGCTGACATCAATATCTAGGTTATAATACATCCTAGTTCTAATAGCTATACCTTCGTCTGCTGCACTTCTTTGGTCAGCTTCCCCTTCATCAAACCACCACCAACACCAGCTTTGATAGAATTCTAATTCTAGCTTATTCAATACCGCATAAGGAATAATGCATGTACCATGTTCGAACCATCCTGCATAAGCTGCATTAACCTGTCCAAATAACCAGAATTTCCACCATGGATAGTAGTCCTCCATGGCATCTTCGGCATCAAATGAATTGGCGTAAGTTACCGTATTATCACCGGTACAGTAATACATTTCTAATGGCTTAGTATGATACCAATCATAGACATTATTTTGTGCCAAACACTGCCTAGTAGGATTACTGAAATTGTACTTTAAGTCATAATAAACGCCTTGCTGGAACATGCTAGGATAATAAGATGGCACCCAATCTACATTTCCTGTTTGACCTAGTATATGCGTAGTATATAAATTGTCATATGGAGCTCTCAAGATATCTGAAGGCGTGTTATAAATATTTCCATTTACAGTCTGACAAGTAGCCATCACATAAAGCATGAATTCTGGATTTTCATAAAATGGATTATTTATGATCATGTTATATTGACTTCCTGATAGATTGTAAGGACCAGAGCCCATTCCACCCACTTGAAGGTGTAAGCCATTAATAGGATTATAAATGATATCCTTAAAAGTAGACATAGCTGCGTGTCCACCCTGCGAATAACCAGTCATCATTACATCTCCTGTAAGGTCGTATCCTAGCGTATTTTGAAGATTTTTAGCAGCAACCATTAAGTCACGGGTTGCAGCAGCCTCTGTATCTTCATGCACATATAGGTGATTCATAGTTGCATCCGGACCCAGACCAATATAATCTGGCATTACGGTTAAATAACCATTTGCCGAGTAATAGTATCCCATTATGATCTCCATGCCGTCTCCAGCACCACTTTCATTAGAAGGAACTTCCAATGGATCAAAAACGGTACCATGACAATACGTTAACATGTCCACATCGCAGGTTACGTCTGGAACTATGATTAGACCAGTTGCCACAATAGGTTGGTTATTGTGATCTATGGTGTTGTAATTGACCTTATAGCCAGTAATGCCATTATCAACTCCGACTATAAGGTTGACCAGCCAGGAAGGAATCCCAATCGGGATTTGATTATTGATTTGAACTTCTGTTTGACTAACGCTGTAGCTAAATATTTCTTGGGTGTAATTAACTGAGCCTCTAGATTGTGCGCCTAAGGTGGATAAAAAGGCAAAAAATAGGGGCAATAATAATGTAGGTTTTAAATTCATTGGTAGTGATTTGTAGATAGTGATATAATTTCTCAGTCAAAATACTAAAAAAAATAAATATCAATAATTGAGAGTCAAGTCCTTACCGCATTAAATTTTTTACACCTTTTTTATTGGAAAAGCATATTACCCACAGCCAATAAGATGGCCAATACTACAGCATACAAGAATCCTTTAATTTTAAAACCAGGTAGGAGCCAGTCAGCTAGTTTAAGCATAAGTGCATTGATAAAGATGCTGACCAAACCAAATGTGATAAAATTTAGAGGCCCAAAAATAAAATCTAGAATAGCGCCTAAGGATATATTTAATAAACCAATGACTAAAGCAGCTATAATAGCTGAGCCTATACCTTTTACTTCAATTCTGCTAAACATAAATGAGGCTATCAATAAAATGCCTGCTTCAATAAGGAGGTGAATGAGGTAATTCATTATCTGTTTTGTTTAAGTATGTAGTTTTCTTTTTCTAAAGTTTCAATTTGAGATTCAAGTTTTTTGACTTTAGACTTGTAAAATTCTAATTCAGCCTGAAGTTCACTCCAATCATTCTCCTCCACTTTTTTAATAGTGGTGGAGGCTTCTTCCTCATCTGTTTCAATAGATGCTTCTTCTTCCATCTCTATGGTTGAAGGTTCTACTTCATCCGTGTTAGTCTTTAATGTTCTATTAAGCAATTTATCCAAATTCTCTTTTGGGTCTTCACCATTAATATATGAAGCACCAAAGAATGCTGCTGGAATAATAATTACTAAAAAGATGAAGAATCTTGCAAAATTTGTCAGTCTCAATTTTTTTGCCATTTTTAATTGTTTGTTTAAATCTATCAATTCTTGATAGAACAAGAGAATCTTTTAGATTGGTATTATTGTTTTATGGATAAATGTAAATATATAGAGGGTATTATAATTGTCTAGCGAGAACTTAGTCAAAAGAGGGGGATAATTTTAATCGAATAATATTACATTTGTTCAGGGCTGAAAAATTGAAAAAAAATATCCATGATAAAGGATGTATTTATATACGATACTGTACGTACTCCAAGAGGTAAAGGGAAAAAGACAGGTGCTTTATACGAAAGACGGCCTATCGACCTTTTGTCAACTACGCTCAATGCTATTAAAGAGCGCAATCATTTAAATACAGCTGAAGTAGATGATTTAATAATAGGATGTGTTACACCTATTGATGACCAAGGATATAATATTGCCAAAGCAAGTCTATTATATGCTAATTGGGATGATAGTGTTCCAGGGATTCAAATTAATAGATATTGTGCTTCTGGCCTTGAAGCTGTGAATATGGGCGTATCGAAAATTATAGCAGGTATGGCTGACTTAGTTGTTGCAGGAGGTGTGGAAAGTATGAGTAGAGTACCGATGGGCTCTGACGGAGGTGCATTACTGAATGATCCTGAATTGATTAGTGAAGTATCTTATATTCAGCAAGGTGTATCGGCTGATCTTATTGCAACACTTGAAGGTTTCACCAGAGAAGAATTAGATGCATTTGCACTTAATTCACATAAAAAAGCAACAAAAGCTACCGAAGCTAATAGATTTTCCAAGTCTTTAATTCCTATGTCGGATTGCAATGGATTAGAAATCTTAGATAAAGATGAGGCCATAAGGCCAACTACAAGTATGGAAAGCCTTGGAAGATTAGAACCTTCTTTTCAAACTATTGGTCAACAAGGTTTTGAAACTATGGCCTTGTTGAAGTATCCTGTAGTTGAACACTTAAATTATACACATACAGCAGGTAATTCAAGTGGGATAGTTGATGGTGCAGCATTGGCCTTAATAGGAGGGAAAGATATAGTGGAGAAACTGGGCGTGCAGCCGAGAGCTAGAGTTGTTTCCTGTGCCTTGGTTAGCACAGAACCTACTATCATGCTAACTGGTATAACACCTGCGGTTCAGAAAGCGCTCAAACAAGCAAATCTTCAGGTAGCTGATATTGATCTTTGGGAGATCAATGAGGCTTTTGCATCCGTAGTACTAAAAGCAATTAAAGATTTGGGTATTGATCCAGCAAAGGTGAATGTAAATGGAGGAGCTATAGCCATGGGACATCCATTGGGTGCAACGGGAACCATTTTACTTGGAACACTGCTAGATGAACTAGAGCAGCAGCAGCTCAAATATGGATGTGTTACCCTTTGTGCAGGAGCTGGTATTGGAATAGCGACAATAATAGAAAGACTTTAAGCAATTATGATTAGATATCTAAAAGATAAAGATGGAATCGTTACCCTTACCTTGGACATGGAGGAAAGGAATCATAATGTGATTAACCACAAGATCATTAATGCCTTTATACCTGTTATGACTCAGCTTAAAGAGGAGGCAGAAAAAGGATTAATAACTGGAGTGATTGTTACCTCTGCAAAACGGACCTTCCTTAATGGAGGTGATTTAGAATATTTGTATAAAGCCAATAATCCTCATGAAATTTTCGAGTTTACGGAGCGGGTTAAAAAATGGTTGAGGGATCTAGAAAGGCCTGGTGTTCCTGTAGTTTCTGCTATGAATGGGTCTGCGCTGGGATTGGGTTTTGAATTTGCGCTTGCTACACACTACAGACTTACTGTAGATCAGCCAGAAATTAGAATAGGATTACCTCAAACTAAATTAGGCTTAATACCAGGTAATGGAGGTTTGATTCGGTTGATGTGGACCTTAGGTATTGAGCAGGCTTTTAAAGTAGCGGAAGAGGCTCGATACTATAATGTGTACGAGGCAAAAGCAGTAGGACTTGTAGATAAGATATTAGATTCAGAGGCTGAGATGATGGAGTATGCCAAGAAATGGATTATAGAAAATCCAAAAGGTATTCAACCCTGGGATAAAAAGGGAGGAGTAATTCCTGGAGGAAGTGCTCATGATCCCAAAGTCGCCTCAAAAATTGCAGAACTATCCGCTTACATTGCAAAAACCTACAAACAAAAATATCCTGCCATTCAAGTGGTACTCAACGTGCTATCAGAAGGCTCCAAAGTACACTTCGACACTGCATCGACTATAGAAACTAGATACTTTACGGAGTTACTGATTTCAAAGACTTGTAAGAATATGATGAAGACCCTTTGGTTTGATGCGCACGAACTTTTTGCTGGGTGTAATCGACCAAAAGATATTCCCTCATTTAGACCTAAAACCA
>CAXQNQ010000246.1:0-7335 GCA_964225135.1 Mesoflavibacter profundi | reverse complement strand
TCTAATGATTTCATTATTTTCTACGACAGCAATAGCAATTTCAATGATCTTATCTCTTCCTGCTTTACCCCCAGTGGTTTCAATATCTACTATTGCAAATTTTTGCCCCTTCATTACGTTAATTGATTATGAGAAGATTGCCTAATTTAAAACTTTTTGTTGTTTATTTGTTGTTTTGTGCAACATTTTTGTTGTCGTGCTCTTCTTCAAAAGAAGGACTATCTGTTTTGTTGCCGATAGAGCCCATTGTGGGTCCAACACCGACCATATCCCTTCAGCAAAAGGAATTGGTATTAGGTAATCAGCGAATGGATGTTTATTTACCATTTCTATCTGACGCTAGGGTTGCATTGGTTGTTAATCACACCTCATTCATTGATGATACTCATTTGGTAGACACATTACTCGAATTAGGGGTCCAAATAGAAAAAATATTTGCACTAGAACACGGATACAGGGGACAAGCAGCAAATGGGGAAGTAGTTGATGATTCCATTGATCCTATCACGGGATTAGAAATTGTATCGCTATATGGAAAAAATAAAAAACCTACTGCTGCAGATTTGGATGGTATCGATTATGTGGTTTTTGATATCCAAGATGTTGGCGTTCGCTTTTATACTTACATATCCTCCATGCATTATATCATGGAAGCATGTGGAGAGGAGGGAGTAGGGTTTATAGTTCTAGATCGCCCTAATCCAAATGGGCACTATTTCGATGGGCCTGTATTGGAGGGGGATTATATGTCTTTTGTTGGTAAACATGAAATACCTGTTGTTCATGGATTAACAGTAGGGGAATTAGCCTGGATGATTAATGATATGGAATGGACAACGCATCGCTGTGAATTATTCATTGTTCCTTGTTTGAACTACGATCATAATACCTTATTTCAGATTCCAATTAAACCCTCACCAAATTTGCCTAATATGGCATCTATCTATTTGTATCCTAGTCTTTGTTTTTTTGAGGGTACGGTTGTAAGTGTAGGTCGAGGTACAGAAAGTCCATTCCAACGGTTTGGTCACCCATATTTGACCGTTAAACAGGACAGTTTTGTGCCAGCCCCAAATATTGGATCTAAGTATCCAAAACTTGAAGGGCAATTATGCTTTGGACAATCTTTTAATGAATTTAGTGCCTTCGATTTGCAAAACCATAAACTAGATTTATCCTATATGCTTGATGTCTATGAGTCATTCCCGGAACAGGATTCTTTCTTCTTAGACAATAACTTTTTTGATCTGTTGGCTGGAAATAATACGTTAAGAAATCAAATCAAAGACCATTGTAGTATAGAAGAAATTCAAGCCAGCTGGAAAAAGGATTTAGTAAAATATGCTGGTATTCGAAAGCGATTTCTTATTTATCCGGATTTCACTTCTACGAATTAATGTGATGTCTATATTGAATCTCGAGTGGTATAGTGGAACCGGCTACCTTAGTAATCCAACCATGATGCTTTAATTCAATGGTTTTCCCTTGCTTAAGTTTATAACGATAATTGATAGTATATCTCAATCCAGTTTGGTTATGTGGCTTAATAGAGAATTGACCAAAAGGACTGTTTTCAAATGCATATACTGGATTTCCAGCAACTGGCATATGTACAAATCCTACTCTTAGTTTGAGCACACTTTTTTGATATTGCGGTGCCCAAATTAAATCATGGGCTAAAAAACTATTGCCTCGATTTATGTCTGACCAATCGGTATTATAGTGGAATCTAAACCTGATTTCAATACTTGAATCTAAAAACTGCTTAAAGGTAAGACTGTGATTCCAATAACTAGCTTGATCCTGTTTATGAACAAGTCTTTGTGAATAGACTAAATGCCATGATTTTCTTTTTTGCAGATGAAAATTTAAACCAAGCTTAGTTCTAGGATTGATGTTAAGTTGTTGTTCAGCTCTAATTTGTACATTAAGGTTTATACTAAAAGCTTTATCAAATACAAATTGTGTTTGTATCCCTTTATGATTACTATTTCCAAATAAATGATTGACATATAATCCGTTTAGGTGATTAGAATTATATTGTAGGACTGCTGAAATACCTGTTTTGTAAGCTAAACTTGCACTTAAACCCCATAGAGCGGTTATCCTACCTGGCTGTTGGATATGAAAAGCCATTTCAGTGAAAAATCGATAGTTTTTATATTGTTTTTTCCAGGCGATGCTACTCCATAAGGCAGGTATTTTATGATCACCAACAGGATTCTTAAGAGCTTGAGATAGCAAAGTAAAATCTACTTCACCAATGGAGGAAAAACCTACCGATTTAAACAACCCTGCTGCATATTCTATTATATTATTTTTCTGTTCTAATTTTAATGTGGTATCATGATAACCACCAGGTCTTATTTTTACATCTTTATCAGTAAAGTAACCATCCAATAATCTTCTAGAGAAAAAAAAGGAGGATTTAGAACTTGCATGATGAATACCCAAACCCCAAAAGTAGTTGTCTTCTCCAAATGAACTTTTCGATTTTAAAATTGGACTGTTTAGTTCTGTGTTCAGATAAGAACTTCCTTGACCAAAATGGATGTTTTGATGCAATATTAGTCCTTGTCCGAAAGATGCTTCAAAAGCTCCCAGGTAGTAATCATATTCCTTTTTACGTTGATGAAAACTTACACTTAAATGGTCTGCAAAATAGGGTGCTTTTGTTTGACTTAGTGGTTCGCCATAATCTTTTTCTAAGCTTGCTATTAAGACAGCATTGTGCTGTTTTTGACGGAGTCTAGACCTTATTTTTAGATTATTCTTATTGTCAAAGGATTTTAAATCTTTTATTCCCAAATAATATAAATGTTCAGTACTAGGATTATAGACTGATTTTTCCTGTTTTGTAAAACATTCATCAAAGAGGTGAATGGCTATTTTTTCGGTTATTCCCTCGATGGATTGTAGGTCAAGGTAGTGTTTGGGAATTCCCACTTGTTGCAGATAGTGCATTAGGGATTCAATTTGATTTTGCTCTAGTATTTCTAATCCGCTTAGATATTCTTGAACATACTCTAAGGATTGAATGTTAGGTAGATGAGATAGGTTAATATCCGGAAGATCATCAGGTATGTTTTGACTAATAACAACAATTAAATTCAAGTAATAACAAGTCAATAAGGATAGGATATATTTGTTCATAGCAAGAATCTCTATCAAAAAACTATCATTATTTGAAATCAATAAATGAAATAGGCTATTAATTGAAATAAATGCTTTAGCTTTGAGTCCCATACCTGGGTGAATTCCCTTTTTTATACTTTTTTCTTGATGCTGAACTATTTATCATCTGTTTAGAGTTTCTCTTTATATGGGTGTCTTTTAATTTGGTAATTAAGAGATTATTAAAGACAATTAAAGTTTTTTAACAATGGCTAAGTTTAAGTTCGAGTACATCTGGCTAGATGGGTACAAGCCAGAACCAAACCTAAGAAGTAAAACCAAAGTGCTCGAAATGGATTTTTTCCATGGCGACCTAAAATCACTACCGGTATGGTCATACGATGGTAGTTCAACTATGCAAGCTGAGGGTAACAATTCAGATTGTTTATTGCAACCTGTTCGAGTAATTCCAGATCCTGGAAGAAAAAATGGATTTTTAGTAATGTGTGAAGTATTAAATCCTGATGGGACTCCACACGTAACTAACGAAAGAGCTAAGATTCAAGATGATCCTGAATTTTGGTTTGGATTTGAGCAGGAGTATGTACTTACTATCAATGGATTACCGTTAGGATTCCCAGAACAGGGTTATCCTAGACCACAAGGACCTTATTATTGTTCAGTGGGTCACGGTAATTGTGAGGGTAGAGATATTGTAGAAGAGCATTTCGACATGTGTCTTGATGCAGGATTAGATCTTACAGGTATTAATGCTGAGGTACTATTGGGACAATGGGAATTCCAAGTACTAGGAAAAGGTGCAAAGCGTGCAGGTGATGATCTTCACTTGTGTAGGTACCTATTACACAGAGTAACTGAAAAGTATGGAGTAGAGGTAGAATTCCATCCAAAACCTATTAAGGGAGACTGGAACGGTTCTGGTATGCATACCAATTTCTCGAATAAAGAAATGAGAGAAACTGGTGGAAAGGCATTATTCGATTCTATCTTTGATAAAATGGCGAAAATGCACATGGAGCATATCGTGCTTTATGGTTCTGAAAACGACCAACGTCTAACTGGTCTTCATGAAACTCAATCGATTGATCAATTCAGTGTAGGAGTTTCTGACAGAGGTGCATCTATTCGTATTCCTGTAACTACTGCTGGAAACTGGTTAGGTTATCTAGAAGATAGAAGACCTGCATCTAATGCAGATCCTTATAAGGTAGTTAGAAGAATAATTGATACCATTAAAATGGATTAAGATTAAAAAAGGACTCCTTGTGAGTCCTTTTTTTTGTGCTATATTTATAGCATAAAGATTTAATATGAAGATTGCAGTATTTCCAGGTTCATTTGATCCTATTACTACAGGTCATGTAGATTTAATTCTAAGATCTCTGCCATTATTTGATAAGATAGTGGTTGCCATTGGTGTGAATTCCGCTAAAAAAACACTCTTTTCATTAGAGACTAGATTGGCGTGGTTAGAAGAAGTATTCAAAGATGAATCAAAAATAGAGGTAGGACATTTTGAAGGATTAACCGTAGAGTATTGTAAATCCATTTCTGCTAACTATTTGATTCGAGGCTTGCGAAATGCGTCAGATTTTGATTATGAGAAAACCATTTCTCAATTAAATTCTGTTATTGGAGATGGTTTGGAAACTATCTTTTTAATTGCTAAACCTGGATATTCTCACGTCAGCTCTACTATTGTAAGAGAGATCATTAAAGCAGGAGGAGATGCAAGCGCCTTTGTTCCCAAAGAAGTAGTTATAAATGGATAAGTATAAATATTTGCTGTTTGATGCAGATAATACGCTACTTGATTTTGACCAATCATCTAGCTTTGCATTCAAGGCAATGATCAATTCATATAGACCAGGTTCTGCAGAGGAATTATATGCTATTTATTACAAAATAAATAAAGCTTGTTGGGCTGCAGTGGAACAAGGAAAATTAGCGCTCAGTGATGTTAAATGGGTTCGTTTTGAACAATTTATTGATGCCATTGGATTGCAAGCTAACCCTCATGAAATGAATGAAGCCTACTTTGATTTGCTACGTGAGTCGGTGTTCTTTGTTCAAGAAGCTCAATTTATTCTCAAAGAATTACAAACGAGAGGAATTGGGATGTCTATAATTACGAATGGATTAAAGGAGGTCCAAGAAAGACGTTTTGAACTAGCTGGCATAAATGACTTTTTTGATCAAATCATTATTTCCGATGCTATTGGTGTCAAAAAACCAGAGCGTGCTTTTTTTGAACACACCTCCAAACTGGTTCCGAATTTCAATAAGGAAGAATTTTTAGTTATTGGAGATACGCCTGGTTCAGATATATTAGGAGCTCATGATTTTGGACTTCCGTCTTGTTGGTATAATCCAAACAATGAGGAATGGCTTGAATCGGGTTTTTCTCCTAATCACACCATTAGTAAACTGACAGAAATATTAGAATTGGTATAGTTTTTAAACCTGTTTTTTTAATTTTGAATCAATTATAAACCAATAAAGCTAGAGAAAAATGGCAAATGCATTTTTTAAGGTTCCAGAACCAAAGAATGAACCAGTACTGTCCTATGCGTCAGGATCTAAAGAAAGAGAATTGTTGGAGGCAACCTTAAAGGAAATGCGCTCAACAACAGTCAAAATACCTATGACAATAGGAGGTGAAAAAGTGCATACTTCTGAACAAGTAGCTTTGCACCCTCCACATGATTTAGCCCATACGCTGGGGTATTTTTCAAGAGGGAATAAGAGCCATGTTGAAGATGCTATACATGCAGCATTAGCAGCTAAGCAAAGTTGGGAAGATATGGCCTGGTATGATCGGGCCTCTATTTTCCTAAAAGCAGCTGATTTAATCTCTGGTCCATATAGACAAAAGCTTGCCGCAGCAACTATGCTAGGTCAAGGAAAAAATATTTTTCAAGCTGAAATCGATGCTGTAGCAGAGTTAGTAGATTTTCTGCGTTTCAATGTGCAGTACATGACCCAGTTGTATAAAGAGCAACCAGATAGTGGCCATCTGATTTGGAATCGAATGGAACATAGACCTCTAGAAGGATTTATTTTTGCCATTACGCCATTCAACTTTACAGCTATTGCGGCAAATCTTTGTGCTGCACCTGCTATGTTGGGCAATGTTATCGTGTGGAAGCCATCTGATGATCAGATTTATTCAGCAGGAGTATTGATGGAGATTTTTGAACGTGCTGGTTTGCCGAAAGGTGTAATCAACTTAATCTTTACGGATGGACCTGAAGCGGGTGAAGTAGTGTTCAAACACAGAGATTTCGCGGGACTTCATTTTACGGGAAGTACTGGAGTTTTTAAACATTTATGGAGAACTATAGGCGAAAACATCGATTTGTATAGATCCTATCCGAGGATTGTTGGTGAGACTGGAGGAAAAGATTTCGTAGTAGCGCACCACAGTGCAGACCCTAAAGAGGTTGCAACCGCCCTTGTAAGAGGATCCTTTGAGTTTTCTGGTCAAAAATGTTCTGCAGCTTCTCGTGCTTATATTCCAGCTAGTATGTGGGAGGAAGTGAAAGCATATATGGCTTCAGATTTATCAGAAATAAAAACAGGTACACCAGAAGATTATACCAATTTTGTAAATGCGGTAATCAATGAAAGATCTTTTGATAAAATTGCCAATTATATAGAGCAAGCTAAAGCAGATGCTGATGCCGAAGTTATTTTTGGAGGAAGTTACTCCAAGGCTGAAGGCTACTTTGTTGAGCCAACTGTAATTTTAGCTTCTAAGCCAGATTATACGACTATGTGCGAGGAAATCTTTGGCCCTGTATTGACTGTATATGTATATGCTGATGAAGCTTATGAAGAGATTTTGGCTATAGTTGATAATACCTCTCCATATGCACTTACTGGATCTATTTTTGGGATAGATCGCACAGCGGTGAATGTGGCTATTAAAGCACTAAGGCACAGTGCGGGCAATTTCTATATTAATGATAAACCTACTGGTGCAGTAGTTGGTCAACAACCATTTGGAGGAGGTAGAGGTTCTGGTACTAACGATAAAGCTGGTTCTATACTCAACTTGCTAAGATGGGTTTCGCCAAGGACTATCAAAGAAACCTTTGTGCCACCAACGGCATATAGTTATCCATCCTTTGATGCATAAAAAAATAAGCTGGTTTTAATAGAAGCCAGCTTTTTTTATTTGACATTCAATTGAATGCC
>CAXQNQ010000245.1:0-3597 GCA_964225135.1 Mesoflavibacter profundi | reverse complement strand
CTAACTTACCATTCGGGTAAGTTAGTTGGTACTGTCGTTCAAAAGTCTGATAATGCTCCTGCAGTCGGCGTCAACATTATTATCGTTGATACATATCTAGGCGTTGCCTCTGATGA
Organism: Mesoflavibacter profundi; assembly: GCA_964225135.1. Taxonomy (GTDB): domain Bacteria; phylum Bacteroidota; class Bacteroidia; order Chitinophagales; family Saprospiraceae; genus AM-2324. The sequence continues at coordinate 3,481 of CAXQNQ010000245.1, read as the reverse complement.
AAGAGGTAAGTTTGTTATTTTAAATATACCTCCTGGTAGTTATTCAGTTCGTGCTGATGCTATAGGTTTTGCTCCTGTAATAGTCAAGGATGTAAGAATTACAACTGCTCAAACTACTGAGATAAATATAAGTCTTGAGGAGTCTGTTGTCGAAGGGCAAGAGGTTACAGTTCTTGCTGAAAGGCCTTTGGTCCAAAAGGATCTAACTGCATCTCAAAGAGTAACTACAGCAAAAGAGATTCAAGATATGCCTGTTGAATCCTTTCTTGGAGTTTTATCGACTCACGCTGGCGTGAATCAAAGTGCTGGTGGCGCTCTACACGTTCGAGGTGGTAGGAGTAATGAGGTTGGATATTATATTGGCGGCGTTTCTGTATCAAACCCCTTTTTTACAAATTCTTTAGCAGTAGGCTTAAGTAATAAAGCATTAGAGGAAATGAAGCTTGTTAGTGGCGCATTTAATGCTGAGTATGGAAATGCAATGAGTGGTGTTGTTAATGTAAAGGTAAGAGATGGAGGTAAAAATTACGACGGTAGTATTTCTTACTATGCTGGAGATTATAATTCAGATGCTGACGAAATCTTTCCAAATATTTCTAATCAATCAATAACGGCAAATCGCACCTTGGATGCGTTTGTATCTGGGCCAGTTATTCCAAGTTTAGGTGATAAGCTTACTTTCAATGTATCAGTAAGAAACAATCAAAGTGATGGTTATCTTTATGGTGTTAGAGAACACAGGCCTAGCGATTTTGCATATTTTCCTCCAAGTGGTGATTGGTATATACAAATGTCAGGCGATAGTAGCTATGTTCCTATGAACCCTAGTGAAAGTAATAATTTTTTATCAAAGTTTACATGGAGAGTATCTCCTAGAATAAAAATTTCAACTCAATCAATAATGTCTAAATCTCAGAGCAAGAGCTATTCACATGTTTACAAGTATAATCCTGATGGCATAGCTACAGGCTATACAGAAAATAATAATCACTCGCTTCAGATCAATCATTCTCTTTCACCGAAGAGCTTTTACGAGGGAAATATTTTTATCAGTGATACTGATTATAAAAATTATTTGTACGCTGACACCTTAGATGAAAGGTATGTTAATACAGATTACATAAATACCGAACCCACCTCAGCCACATTCTTGTTTGGAGGTACTCAAATGGGACACACATATAGAAGTTCTAAATCAATTGGCGGAAAGTTTGATTTTACAACTCAAATAAGTGAAAATCATGAGATTAAAACTGGGTTCAGTTTTAGAAATGATAATTTAGTTGAGCGAAACCTTCAGGTGCTTTATGATCAGAATTATAACGAACCTACGGTTCTTTTAGAAAATAAATCTCCATATCATATTTTTTATGATAAAGATGCGGTTCAATATTCTGCATACATCCAAGACAAAATGGAATATAGTTCAATGATCATGAATGTTGGTCTTAGGTATGACGCTTTTATACCTAATGATTCAACTATTGCAAACCTTATATATACCGAAGCAGATGAAAAAGAAGCTACGACAAAAACAATGATATCACCGCGAATAGGTGTTTCTCTACCTATAACTGATAAAGGTATTTTTCACTTTTCTTATGGTCACTTTTATCAAATGCCAACGCTTAGAAATTTATATCGCGAAAGTTATTTTGGTGCTGGTTTATCTCCCACTGTAGGCAATCCTGATCTAAAGCCAGAGAAGACGGTATTATATGAATTTGGTTTTCAGCAACAGTTTGGTAATATGATCGGAATGGATATTAATTTATTTCACAAAGATATTAGAGAGCTTCTTGCTCTGCAAAGTATTCGGTATAATAGTCCTAATTATGGACCTTCTAACTATTCGATCTATTTAAATAAGGATTATGGAAGCGCAAGAGGATTGACCTTATCTCTTACTAAAAGATATGACCCCGTTTCAAGAACTAGTCTTTGGGTAGATTATACCTATCAAAAATCTGAAGGAAACTCAGTAAACTCAGGGTCTTTTTATTTCAGCGCATTAAGTGGCACTGAGGAAGAAAAATTAATTGTTCCATTATCATGGGATCAATCTCATCTTTTAAATACAACTTTAATAATCGGCGACCCATCTAAAACTACCCTTGGATTGATTGGTAAAATAGCTACTGGATGGCCCTACACGCCTTCGATTCCAAATGCGAATTTTGTTCCTAAACCAAACAGTGGTAGAAAACCAGTTCAAAGAAATGTTGATGCAAAGCTTGAAACAAGGGTCTCAGTTCGAAACTATAAAGTTTCTCTATTCGTGAGAGTTTACAATTTTTTTGACATTAGAAATGAACGTTATGTCTTTAATGACACTGGAACTGCCAAATACACATATGAGTATCGTAGCAATCAAGAATCCGAACAATTGATTGAAAATTATGGAATGCCTGGCTTGCATACATGGGAAGATTATGTAACCAGACCCAATTATTACTCTGCTCCTAGATCCTTTAAATTGGGACTAAGCTTGGACTTGTAGAATGATACCAAAAAGAATTATCATATCAACATTATTTATCTTTACAAGCTTATTAGCACAATGGCCTTTTGGAAAAGATGTAGAGTGGTACATTGAAGGGCCGAAAAAAAATTGGACTAAACGCGATCATGATAGATATTATAGATGGAGAGATAGATTGTCTGCATCTAGAAAAGCAGAAGTTGCGGATGAGCAGATTTTGCCTCGCCAAAAAGCAATATTAAATGGTAATAAAATAACTACGGAAATTTGGAACTATGGATCGATAAGTAGTCCTGGAAATAGAGTGACGGACATTGTTTGGGAAACGCTAGGATATGGGTATGAATTTGGGCCATTTATTTGTGCAAAAGTCCCTCTTGAATCAGGCCACCATCAAGATGCTTTTTATGAAATTGTCGACGGTGACACAAACTGGTATGCTAATATGATCAGTGATGGTCTTACATCACTAGGTGGGGAGGTTTCTCCGGACGGATTGGAATTTTATGGTTGGGAGCCGTTGGCATGGAATGATGATTTTACAGTTCCTTATGGTGACCCAGTAAGTGAAAACATTCCAACAAGTAATGACTTAGATAGAGATGGCGATGGTAAGCCTGATAGTTGGCCCTTTGGATGGTACAATTCAAATTTAAAAGATTATGTTTGGCCTGGCGCCCTTAGGCAAGGAGCTTCAAACTCCGATTTAGAGTCCTTTTTTGTCGTTGATGATAGAACTAATAAAGAATTTCAATACTATCCTTTTGAAGCTGATTCTTCAAAGAGGGGCTTAGGTATTGAGATTGAATCTAGATATTATCAATGGGCAAACCCTTTAGCTGAGGATATTATTTTTCTTATTTATAAGGTCACAAATAAAAGTGATAAAGACCTTAAAGATGTTACCTTTGGCATGTGGGGTGATCCTCATGTTGGTGGCCCTTCTAATTGGCAAGATGATCTTTCATTTTTTGATCAAAATTTAAACATGGTTTATTG
>CAXQNQ010000244.1:0-7394 GCA_964225135.1 Mesoflavibacter profundi | reverse complement strand
GCAATTTGACCAAATCCTCAAATGATTCTCTTCTTCTGACTAAATAATCTTTGCCTTTATGTATAAGAACTTCTGCAGGCTTTAACCTAGAATTATAATTGGATGCCATAGTAAAACAATAGGCACCTGCATTTCTAAAACTCAGGATATCTCCCACTCTAATTTCAGCAATCCTTCGATTTACAGCAAATGTATCTGTCTCACACAAATACCCAACCACATTATATACCCTAGGGTTACCCGATGGATTACTTATGTTTTCGATATGATGATAGGAATTATAAAACATAGGTCTTATCAAATGATTAAACCCTGTATTTACCCCCGCAAACAAAGTGGACGGACTGACCTTAACTGTATTCACTTCAGTCAACAAAACACCTGCCTCTGAAACTAAAAACTTACCGGGCTCAAAAATTAAATCTACTTCTTTACCGTACTCCTTATAAAAGGCCTTCATTCGAGTACTAATAGTTTGCCCAAGCTGTTCAATATTGGTCTCAATATCACCTTCCTTGTATGGTACCTTGAATCCTGAACCTAAGTCTACATAATTTAGATTAGGGAAAGATTTGGCCGCATTTAGTAGAATTTCTACTGCACCCAAAAACACTTCAGCATCTAAGATATCTGACCCCGTATGCATGTGAATCCCTTCTACTGGGATATTCCAATGATCCACCAACTTCAACAGATGAGGTAATTGGTGAATCGAGATGCCGAACTTTGAATCGATATGACCAACTGAAATCTTCAAATTCCCACCAGCCATGATATGTGGATTAATTCGAATACATACAGGATAATCCGGATACTTTTGGGCAAATAACTCCAACATATCTAAGTTGTCAATATTGATTTTCACGCCCTTATGAACAGCCTCTTCCAACTCAGAGAACCCTACTCCACTTGGTGTAAAGCAAATTTGTTCCGGCTGATAACCTGCACGTATACCTAGTGAAACTTCTTCAATAGAAACGGCATCTAACCCTGCACCTAAAGTTCTGATAAACTTAAGCACCTCTAAATTACTTAATGCTTTGCAGGCGTAATGCAGCTTGACATGTACACCTGAAAAGGCGTTCATCAATCTTTCATATTGCTTTTGAATGATAGTGGTATCATAAACAAAGAGAGGAGATCCATACTTATTGGTAAGATCTATTAAATCTAGACTAAATCGTTTTTCTTCAGGTTTCATTTACTTTAAATAGATATATCCGCTTTTATTTAATAATTACAGATATTAAGCCTTAATTTCGTTAGGTTGATATCAACATTTATTGTTTGCCTCGGTAAAATAATTATTTTCAATAAACACACCAAACATTCATATTCCTGCATCTAAAATTTGCATGAACTATGAAACCCTTAATTGAAGTGCATGATTATTTCAGATACATTAATTCAAGCGTGCAAAACAGGTAGACCAGCAGCACAAAAAGAGCTTTATGACCTGTTATCGCCCTTCTTAATGGGGGTTGCCCGTCGGTATGTATCGGATTTTTCTCTCGCAGAGGATTTAATGGTTGAAAGTATTTATAAAATACTGACCAAATTAGATAAATACACTGGAGTAGGGAGTTTTCAAGGATGGGCTAGACGAGTTTGTGTCAATGAATGTTTGATGTACTTAAGGAAGCAAAAAACATTCCATGAAAGTATTGAAGACAGTCATTTACAAATTGAAGGAGAAGATCATTTTGAAGGACAGTTAATGGCTGAAGATATTTTGAAATTAATTGATGCCTTGCCAGTTGGATACAAAACAGTGTTCAATATGTATGTGATAGAAGGCTATAAACACAGAGAAATAGCCGAACAATTAGGTATAAGCATCAACACCAGTAAATCGCAGTTAATTCTTGCCAAGAAAAAATTGCGTAAACAATGGGAAGTATTGAATCAAGACAAGAATGAAAATGGATAACATGAAAATTAATTTAGAAGAACAATTTAAACGTGCTGGTGCGGAACTACGTGTCCAACCCAGTCCACAAGCATGGGAAAAATTGTCTAATAAATTAAATGCACCCGTGCAATCAGCAACCTATAGAGTGCTATTTAAAAAAATCTCTATTGCTGCTGCTATAGCACTACTTGCCTTAAATGCAGTAGCATTGATGTTGTTTGTTAGAAATAATACCAATAGCATCGGAGCTCAGCAAATGGTATTTATGGAAATACCAGAGTCTCCTAATGAAAGACCAAATATTATACCAGTATCTAATTTTGATCAAGTATTTATCTCCGAAGGGGACAAATCTAAATCTTTAGTGAGTTCTACCTACAGACCTCAGGCTCGCAACCTATCCAATTATTTTAATAATCCAATTGGAATTTGGTCAAGTGATAATGGAATCTTCCTGAATATCTTTGATACTGCTGCAGATGAAATCTTGCTCAGTATAGAAGATGAAAACCACGACAAATTGGTTTTAAAGATTAGACAGTCAGGAGAGGAACTCGCTATTGTCAAGAAAAAAGGAATGGTATGGGATATTCCAATCCGATCAGTTGAAACCAACGATAATAGTATTATCCTAAATAGTGATCAAGGCATCATTCGCATTCAACAAACAGATGTACACACCATCAAACTAGATATTGAGGTAGGCATATTGGAAAATACAACACAAAGTTATTTCTTATATAAGACAGTATAATTATTTCTACTTGAAAGGAGAGCGAACCTTCCACTTTACCGTATCGGGTTTCAATAATTTATACAACTGAACACTGGTAAATTGTAATAATTTATTGGGGTGTTTGTAATAACAATTCAAGGTTTCTCCTTGGGCACCAATGGAAGATTTGATTTCCATTGCAGTTCTAGAAAAATTGATTCTTTTATAACCCCGTTCGATACCGATTTTAGTTAATTGTAACAGAATATTATAGTAAATTTTATAGCGCTTATTATCAGCATTTCGCATTCCTATGTAATGTGCTTCTAATTCTTCGCTACCGTGGATCACGGAAAAGAAACCCATAAAGGAGCCCCCTTTAAAAAGACCAAAACACTCAAATTCAGGGCCAAGTTCTTCTTTCAAATTAGCAAAATAACCAGTGGGAAAACTCAAAGCATTAAAGCTTACATTTGAAATAATCTCATCAAAATAGAGATTGATGTCCTCATTGTATATTCTAATTTCATCGGCATTCATGGATCGAATTTCAAAATCTTCGATCTTGCTCATAGCCTTTTTTGCTTTCACCCGATATTTTGAGGTAATCGCAGCTAGATAGTCTTCAAAATGAGTCCAAGCAGGATTTAATTCGAAAAGCATTCTAGGTTGAAATTGGGTAGTTAAAAATCCTTCGGATGAAAACAAGTCCATTTGAGTTGTATTTGCTTCTGGTAAATCCTTAAAGAATACCCCTTTCAAAGCCTTACATTGCTTGGAAACAAGCTTCAATAATTCTAAAGAAGTATCCACCAAGAACTTCAAACCTCCTTCCGTGTATTTGCTATTGATAAAATGATAGGATTGATCTCCAGAGGTCAGGAAGTTTCCACAAACCAATAGCTTGACATTTATGAATGATCGAATATATCTCATGATGTCAAAGCGCAGTTTACCTAACCAATGATCTGGCCTAGTTCCAGTCTTCACGCTTCGATCTAAATCAATATCCATGAGTTGGAAATAAGATAAGCCCACCGCATGACCATCTTTTTCTAAAATCACATAATAGAAGTTGAAGCCAACAGGTGGAAATAACTGAACAGCTTTCAAAAAATCAAAACCTAATAATTGTTGATTGTCTGGTTGCAACTTCCTCCACAAGTCCTCAACTACTCTGATATCCTCATAAAAGTAGGCTTTCCAAGCACCCTGCTGAAAAAATTCCTGCTCTAGTCTGACCTGTGCAACCGCTCCTGCCCATTTACTTTTTACCATTCACTATTGGATTTAAGATTCAACAAGAATCGTCTTTAATAGTTCGGCAAATATAGGCTTAATCTTATTTAGAAATTGTTATCAGATTCATAAAAACAAGGTTTGATATGTTCTCGATATAACAACTCACTTTTCCAAGAAACCAAACTCCATTGCCTGTAATCTAAGTAATTCCAGTACCATTGCTCTACAATAGCAACCATTTCATCATACTTCAATCTGAACTGATCATCGGGTAAGTATTTGAATAGTGCATTGTCATAGGGCAAAAGAACAGGAACAAACAAAACTGTTTCATCCGCTCTATGTTTAAATTCCATAAGACCAACTAAACGGGCAAAAATAAGGGTGCCAATTGGAAGACCCTCTGCTAGAAGTAAACCTTTATTATTTATAGAAGAATTACCAGTAGGATTACATGCACTTAGCTCGATCAAATTAGCAGGAGCAGGTAATAAATCAAGTTTATTTTCAGGGACAGTTCCAGCACTGCAAGTAACTATTACTGAAAACAAGTTCTTTTCCAAAGATTCTGTTAACTTGTTGCCTTCTTGTTCTGGTGAACATCCAGCAATGAGCAAGAAAATGAATACCCCAGTGCCAAGTATTTTAATCAGGTTATTTGACAAATCATTAAATCTATTCATATGTCAAAAGATAATTATTTTGGATCAGAGGATCTAAAAAACTTTGGTAAAATAACTGAATTTCAACAGGAAATGGGTGATAAATTCTTTGCATACTATGGTGAAGTGTTCAAGGAAGGAGCTCTAACTGCTAGAGAAAAATCACTTATTGCACTAGCTGTAGCCCACACGGTCCAATGCCCCTATTGTATTGATGCTTACTCCTCCACTTGCCTAGAAAAAGGAGCAGATGAGGAACAAATGATGGAAGCGGTGCACGTTGCAGCTGCCATTCGAGCAGGTTCTAGTTTGGTTTTTGGAACGCAGATGATGAAACATGTCAAAAAATTATCCATGTAATACCTGATCAAATGGGAGTTAAACAAAGAAGCCAGTCCCTTTCCTCTAGAAAGAATGAATTGAGTTCAACCTTTTACCAATTAGATGTGCTCAATGGACGAAGTCCAATAAATACCTCAACTATTGAAGCCTTTTCAAAAAATGTTCAGCAGACCAAGTCCCAAGGTTTAAAAGCAAAGCTTCCAGAGATTTTTCAATTAAATATTGGAAAACTTTGTAACCAGTCCTGTGCACATTGCCATGTAGATGCGGGTCCCGATAAGAAAGCAGAACTAATGAGCAAAGAAAACTTACAATTATGCTTAGACATTATTAAGGCACATGATCACTTTCACACGGTAGATATAACTGGAGGCGCACCTGAGATGCACCCGGATTTTCGATGGTTCGTACAAGAGATCCATGCTTTAGGTAAGCAGATCATAAATCGGTGCAACTTGACCATAATTATGGCGAATCCTAAGTATGCTGATTTACCAGCATTTTTTGCTAAACATCAAGTTCATATCATATCTAGTCTTCCTTATTTCTCCAAAAACAGAACAGACAATCAAAGAGGTGATGGGGTATTTGAAGATAGTATAAGTGCATTAAAATTATTGAATCAAGCGGGTTATGGTAAATCCAATTCAGGATTAAAACTAGACTTAGTGTTCAACCCTTCTGGTGCCTTTTTGCCAGGATCTCAACTCGAATTAGAACAAGAATTCAAAAGACAACTCAAGCGCAAATTTGATATAGATTTTAACAATCTTTTCGCCATTACCAACCTTCCTATATCCAGGTTCTTGGAGTACCTTTTAGAATCCGGAAACTATGAAGCTTACATGGAAAAACTGCTAGAAGCATATAATCCAGCTACCTTAGATGGACTCATGTGCCTAAATACCTTATCCGTTTCTTGGGAAGGTTATTTATATGATTGTGATTTCAATCAAATGTTAGATTTAAAAGTTAGCACACCCAAGCACAGACATATCTCCACTTTCAATGCTGCAGCCTTAGATCAACGAAATATTGTTGTAGATCAACATTGCTACGGCTGTACTGCAGGTGCAGGGTCTAGTTGTGGCGGCGAGGTGGTTTAGATAGCCTTCAAATATGAAGTTTCAAAAGGATAATATAAATTTATTACATATAAATATTTATATTGTTCTTTTGATTCTATCTAAACTGTTTTAGCCTTTACCTTATGCAACACCCAATCCTCAAAATAGTCTTCAGCACACTAATATTTAGCAGCATCGCTTGTGTTCCAACAAAAAAGTATACTGAATTAGAAAACAAAGCCAACGTATCTGCTGATGAAAATAGGCAATTACATACCGCTATGGAAGAAAATGAAATCCTCAAACAGGATCTTCTGGTAGCAGAAAGAGAACTAAGAGCTTCCTACATGCAAAATGAAATACTTACCATTAGTAATAAAAGGCTTCGTCAAGACTTTGAAGATTTGTCTAGGAGGTATGAGCAGTCTTTAGATGAAAACAACTCCATTGTTCGGGCAAATTCCTATGCTAAAATGGAGATGGATAAGCAAATGGAACAATTAGAAATGAATTCCAATATGTATGCTTATTCTAGCTTGCGAGATAAAGGATATGAGGAAGATGAATTTGTACTTGATTCATTGGCAGACTTAATTGATCAACAAACATATGAACTTAAGATACTTCATGAAAAGGTTTATTTCTTAGAACATCAATTAGATGAAATAGAGGATAATCTGGCGGCTTCCTTCGAACAATATCAAGCAGGTCAATATAACCTTACAAGAAAGGATAACAAACTTTATTTGAGCCTATCACATGATCTATTATTCAAAAAGGGTTCTAGCAGATTAGATAAGAATGGAATTGAAGCCTTGACTTTATTTACTAATAATTTTAAAGACCTTGGACAAGTTGAATTCGTAGTAGAAGGTCATACAGATTCAGATGGATCGGAGCAAAAAAATTGGGATTTAAGCACCAAAAGAGCTATTCATGTAGCTCAACAATTAATTAAATTAGGGCTTGATCCTAAAACAATTACAGCTGCGGGGCGTTCTTATTATGATCCAGTAGTGTCAAATACTACTGAGGTAAATAAAGCTAAAAACAGAAGGACAGAGATCATTATCATCCCTAAATCCTAAGGTTTTAAGAAAAACTGATTGATTAATTTCTTGTTTTTAGTTATTATTAGATAAACAAGTTTGACATGCTCTTTAGAAAATTAATCGATCAGTCAGCTTACGGTGTATGCACATACCTCGGAAAAAAAATGCAGCTTGCTCCTTCTAAGGTCAGGTTATATTTTATTTATATTTCGTGCATTACATTGGGATCCTCCTTACTCTTATACCTGTTTGCTGCATTTTGGCTGAATGTAAAATCTTACATTTACAGGAGAAGAAATTTAATCTGGGATTAGTTCTCCATCAATCATTTATGGAACCTGTGAAAGCAAATTGAACCAAATTGGCTCCCATTCTTAGGGCTGCTAATCTAAGTTCTGCTGG
>CAXQNQ010000243.1:0-9241 GCA_964225135.1 Mesoflavibacter profundi | reverse complement strand
TTGTTCCGAAAACATTGGGAAATACCCATTTGCTTTGATTTGTCCTTTTGTACTGACTTGATTGAGCATTTTGATGGAGATATTGAGCAAGTCACCGATTACCAACAAATCATTTGTTTGCAAGACTATCTCTTAGGATTCTATGGTTTCATGCCTGGATTTTGTTATTTATCAGGCCTACCAAAAGATCTAGCCATCAAGCGTAAAGCTTCACCCAGCAGAACTACTGCTAGAGGCTCCCTTGCAGTAGGAGGCAGACAATTGGGCATCTATCCACAAGATAGTCCAGGAGGTTGGTGCGTTATCGGACGGACGCCCATTCGCTTCTTTGATCCCACTAAAGACCAACCCCTCTTTGCTCAAATAGGTGATATCATCAGCTTTAAGCCTGTCTCCTTAGAGCATTTCAATAAACTTCAAGAATTAGTTGACTTGGGTATGTTGCCTATGAAAAATAGTGTTCATCATGGCGACAATTAAGGTTATAGATTCGGGATTTAGTACTGCTGTAATTGATTGGGGCCGTCGTGGTTTTCAATCGTCTGGAGTGCCTGTATCTGGGCCTATGGATCAGATCTCCTTCAAACTGGCCAACTCCATTTTGAATAATTTTGAAGGCGCCGCCTGTTTGGAATGCACCCTACTTGGACCTACCCTTCAATTTGATGCACCCACAGTCGTTTGCTTAACAGGTGCAGACATGGAAATAAGCCTAAATGGGGAAGCCGAACAAAGCTATAAACCCATATTGATCCAAGCAGGCGACGAGCTTAAATTGGGCAAATGTACCGATGGTGTTCGATCCTATTTAGCTATTAAACATGGATTTCACAGTCCAGAGGTATTGGGTAGTAAGAGCTTTTTTTACCCGGTAACCGAACAAAGTTTTTTGACTCAAGGGAACACCTTAGAGTATAGTGCCGACGATCGAACCAAGCACCAGATGTATGTCCGAATCAAAACACCCAATCATTGGAAAAAAGAGCACTTATGGGTACGAAAAGGACCTGAATGGACTTTGGTTGAAGATCAAATCGATCGATTGATTGACAAGCCCCTAATTATAGGACCGAATAACCGGATGGGCTACCGCATCGAAAGTCAACTCGAACACGAGCCAACGGGTATGTATAGCTCCGCGGTCATCATGGGTACCGTTCAACTCACACCCTCCGGGCAACTCCTTGTAGCTGCTGCTGACTGCCAAGTTACTGGTGGTTATCCAAGAGTCTTATTACTAGACCAAATTGGCATGTCTATGCTCAGTCAAAAAAGAACGGGACAAACCATCTATTTCAACTGGAAAAAAGCTTAAGGTGTTTCCTTTTCGATGGATTAGTTTGTAAGTTCAACAAAATTTAAAACATGCCAACGAAAATCATATCCTATAATGTAAACGGAATACGTGCAGCCATGAAAAAGGAGCTTAATAGCTGGTTGGACACGGTAGGTGCTGACGTTTTTTGTATTCAAGAAAGTAAGGCGCAAACGGACCAAGTAGACGTATCGCTTTTTCATGAATCTGGATACAAAGACTACTGGCATTCCGCAGAGAAAAAAGGCTACTCTGGAGTGGTTACTTTTTCCAAAAAAGAACCCGATTTAGTGGTGGAAGGATGCGGTATTGAAGCGTATGATAAAGAAGGTCGTATTATCCGAACAGACTTTGGTGATTTAACCATCCTCAATTGCTATTTCCCCTCTGGTACCACAGGCGATATTCGTCAAACGGTCAAAATGGAGTTCTTAGCTGACTTTCAAAAATGGATTGATACGCTCAAGAAAGACCGTCCCAACCTAGTTATACTCGGAGACTATAATATTGCACACACAGAGATAGATATCCACAACCCCAAAGGCAATAAAAATACCTCTGGTTTCCTACCGGAAGAACGGGAATGGATGACGCAATGGTTTGAATCTGGTTTCACGGATGCCTTTAGAAGTAAACACCCTGAAAAAGTGGAATACTCTTGGTGGTCCTACCGAGCTGGAGCAAGAAAAAACAATAAAGGCTGGCGGATAGATTATCAATCGGTGTCTAATCCTTTGGCGGATAAGATCATTGATGCGGGTCAGTACAATGATGCCGTGCATTCGGACCACTGTCCGGTTTGGATGGAATTAGATTGGGAATTATAAAAAAAGCAGCTCCGAATGGAAGCTGCTTTTTTTATTATAGCTTCTTAATTAATCGAAGCATTTCTTGTGTTTCGGAGACATCCGCTCCTTCCTTTTTACCTAAATCAATAGCAATCTTGGCATAGGCTAGGGCTTCTTCCTTTTCGCCCATCTTATAGTATAGAGCTGCCACCGTATCGTTATTCGCAAAAACAGATTCTTGCTCTACCGACTCCAAGGCCATTTCTAAACCTTGTTTGATGTGCTGTTCCTTATCCATGTATAGATACACATTCCATGCGAATGCATTTAATTCGATATAATCTGGTTCCCCAGCATCTAGATAATCATTGAGAGCCGACATGTAGTTATCCCAATCCATTTCAGACTCGTAATAGGTCATCCATAAATAAGAGGCATACTTTTGTGCTACCTCTGGTAGATACTTTTTGAAATCTTTTTCCGCTCCAGCAGCCATGCTTAGCATATCGTCAGCTGCTTCATAATGTTTGGAAACAATGAAATTAACTAATACTGCCTCTATCCTATCCGCTTCTACCTTTTGGGCAAAATCAGCCTGATGTTCTAAGAAGTAGATGAATAATAGATCCGTTTCATCCGGATTCATAACCTCCATGTAGACATTGAGTATATCTGTAGTTTGCCAATCTGTATTGGTTTCCGTAATCATCCCATTCAAGATCTCCTGACATGCCTCTATATCACCTTTGGTGTTCAAAATATTTAAATACTGTCCCATAAAGGGAATAGATCGCTCTCCAGCATCATACTGAGCTTGTAAGCCTGCAAATTGTTCTTTTACTTCCAAAGCCTTACGACTATTTTCTAAGAATACGGGTGCGTCTTGGTAACCAAGTGTGCGAGCCACCAAATTGCCATCTGCATCCACATATAGGAAGGTAGGTAGTGCAGTTACTCCAAACTGACGCGCTACAGCACCACCAATTTCTGTATCGGAATCAAACTTAGCATTGATGAAAGTAGCATTATGATAATCAGCAACTTCTGTTTGAGCAAAGACGTCCTTGTCCATCATTTTGCAGGGACCACACCAGGTAGCATATACATCGATAAACACGAGTTTTTCTTGAGCTTTTGCCTCGGCAAGGACCTTGTCCCAAGTTGTTTCCATAAAGGAAATCTGAGCTTGAGCAGTACAAGCGAAAAGGACTAAACTAAACAAACCTATAAGATTGTTTTTCATCGTTTTATGTTTAAGGTTAGCATAAATCACAGCCATTAATTAAGGGCATCCAAGAGGACTTTTACTTCTTCAGCCTCCTTGGTTCTACCATATTCAACGAGTATCTCATAATAGTGTTGCCAATAGCTTTTGTTTTCTGCTATTTCGGTAGCTTCTCGCGCCAATTGAATCACTAGATCAACTCCACTCGCATCTAAATCTTCAACACTATTTAAACGCTTAGACCACCTAAATTTCTCGCCAGCTGCTCCTTTCAAATAAGACTTGTTGAGTTTTTTCACCAGGGCAACTACTTCTCCTGTCTGCTTCATAGCACGGGCAAAATATATTCGAGATTCCAACTCAAATTGACCGGCGGCTTTTTTATTAGCCTGTTCCCCATATTTTTCAATGGCCTCCTCTAATAAATCGGTCGACTCAAAAGCTATCGCTTTTTTTACTGTTGCTGCACAAGCATCAGACATTCGATTCTCCACAGCCTCTGCACCAAATTGCTTTATGAGTAAATCTTTACGATCCGTGAATAGCTTAAATATTCTGGAATCACAAGCTACTGTAGCTTCATATATGAAGGTCAAATTGAATTCGGTGTTCAAGTTTTTTTGAGTCATCAAATATTTATTGGAAACCGGTAGCGAATTTTTGTTAGAGGCATTTAATGCTCTTACATATTCTAAGATAAACTCCGGATCTCTTTTTCCATTTTCATATTCCACCGCTAAATCTTTAGACACATCGAATTTCGATAAGGCAAATTCACCTGCGCTGATCAAAGCAGCTCCATTTTGACCACCGACAACTTTATGGACTAGATTCTCCTGGCTATCAATAAAAAATAGCGTTGGATAAGCAGATACACTAAACGATTGCTTAAATACAGCGGCCTCCGCTTTTTCCATATCTAATTTTAAATTGATGAAGGTACTGTTGTAAAATTCACCCACCTGATCTTGAGTAAATACATTTTTAGCCATTTGCTTACATGGTCCACACCAAGAGGCATAGGCATCAATGAAGATAATCTTGCGCTCTTTTTTTGCTAGCTCTAGAGCCTCTTCATAGCTTCCATCAAAGAATTCAATATTGGCACTAAGCTTTAATGTGCCTGTGAGTAGCACCAATACGAGGCATGTTATCTGTCTTAAACTCATGTTCAATTTTGCTTTTTATGTGGCTCGATTAATTCCTGATCAGTAGTCCCGAGCTGCTGTAATAGTAAGCTTGCTGTTGCTGACAATTCATGCTCGGGATATGATTCAAGAAATAAGCTATAAGCTGTTCTTGCACGTTCAATATCCGATAGTTTAGTGTCAAATACAAAGCCTTTGAAAAAAAGACTCCGCGCGTGCAAGGTATGTTCAGGATAATATTGAATCAATTGATCCCAAATTGTAATGGCCTGTTCATACTGTTTTAAACCCACACTGACATCACCTGCTCGAAATAACAGTTCAGGTGTTTTTTCCTCCTTGGGATAAGATGCAGCAAAAGATTGGATCAAAGCAATATAGGTTTCAGCCTGCTCCTGCGTCCGATTTACATCTTCAGCTTCTTGCAGCAATAGCTCGAGTTCATTGATTTGATATAAAAAAGAATCTACTTGCCCCCAAAGGCAGAATGGAAAACAGAATAGTCCAACTATTAAACGACTACAAGGACTCATAACTTAGGGTGCTAAAAGTTCTGCATCAGATGATTCAAGTGTTGGTAATACTAATGCTTTCAATTCAGCTAAATCTCCATTAAACACATTTAAGTCAACAGCTGCTTTAACCCCATCAATCCGCCCTCGATCCGTGTATTGCCAGAAACTCCATTCATTACCAGATAGGTTGGGCTCAAAGTAATTATTATATCGAGCAACCCAAATTATATGATCTGGAAATTGATTACGTAGATGTTGATTATAGAATTTTTGATAGGTATATAAAATAGGTTTGACCCCATAAGTTTGTTCTGATAGGTTTGACCAATATTTGATACCTGCAATTAAAGAGTCCGAAGATACATTTCCAGTTTTTTCTATATCTAATACGGGTGGCAAATGGCCTGCCCTTAAAACAGCCACTTGGGCAAAATTATTGAACTGTTGTTTGACATCTAATTCTGGATGAAAGAAATGATATGCTCCACAGATTAATCCATTTGCATTTGCTTCGCTCCAATTGTATTCAAACAATGGATCTTCTAATTCTTCTCCCTCTGTAGCCTTAATAAAAGTAAAGTCAAAATCATCGGCTTGAACAGTTCCCCAATCCACACTATCCTGATACCTTGATACATCGATACCTTGTACTTCATAATCTCTTTTTCGTTCGCCAGTCTGCGTACAAGAAATCAAAAAGTGACCCAAAGTCAGAAAGATCATATATTTGGATAGCTTTATCATATTGTTCAATTATCAGTCCTTTACGCTTCTTGAACCAACTTTGCCCACTGAAGCTCAAAGGGTTTGCACAGTATAATTATTGGACTTTATACCACACAATATTTTATAAAATTAACGATTCTGCAACTTTATTCTATGGCAAGTACCAAAATTGATCCATAAATTCTTTTTAATTTTGAGCTATGCTAAATAATAGACAACTATTCCTAGACCATATGGCTCCTACTTCGGAGTTTCCATTGATGTTAGAAATTGAACGCTCTGAAGGGGTATATCTGTATAATACCAAAGGAGAAAAATTAATGGATTTGATCTCCGGTATAGGGGTATCCAATTTAGGCCACCGCCATCCTGCTGTACTTCAAGCTATTCAGGAACAATTGGATAAGTATTTACACACCATGGTCTATGGGGAATATGTACTTGCGCCACAAGTTGAACTAGCCGAATTACTCACTAGCCATCTTCCAGAAAATTTAAACTCCGTCTATTATGTAAACTCTGGTAGTGAGGCTACAGAAGGGGCTATGAAATTAGCCAAACGCTATACTGGTCGATCAGAAATTATTGCTTGTAAATATGCCTATCATGGGTCTACCCAAGGAGCAGCATCACTGATGTATCCTATGGATTATACCCAAGCATACCATCCACTGCTACCGGATATCAAGCATATCGAATACAATGTCTTTAATGATCTTCAATTAATCACAGCGTCTACTGCTGCTGTCATTATAGAGACCGTACAAGGAGAATGGGGCGTTCGAAAACCGGAGGCTTGCTACCTGCGGGCTTTGAGAGAAAAATGCACGTCCACTGGAACCCTACTCATCTTTGACGAAATCCAAGCAGGCTACGGAAGAACAGGTAGTTTATGGGCCTTTGAGCAATACGAAGTAGTACCTGACGTACTTTTACTAGCTAAAGGTATGGGTGGCGGAATGCCTATCGGAGCCTTCATCAGTAGTCAACAAATCATGCACTGCCTAGCGGTCAACCCAATTCTTGGACATATTACCACTTTTGGTGGCCACCCTGTGAATTGTGCTGCTGCTTTAGCTACCCTGAAAACCATTTTAAAAGAACAATACATCGAATCCGTTAAAGAAAAGGAGACCTTGTTCAGATCCTTACTCAAGCATCCTTTGATCAAAGAGGTACGTTCAGCAGGGCTGATGATGGCCATGGAGTTAGATAGCTTTGATCGGGTTCAAAAAGTCATCTACTATTGTTTGAATCATGGTTTAATTGTGGATTGGTTTTTATTCAACACCGAATCAGTTCGAATTGCACCTCCTTTGATAATTTCAAAAAAAGAGATTCAAACAGCCTGTGCTATAATTTTAGACGCCTTAGAAAATGCCAAAAATTAGTGGGTGATAATTAGGTTTAACCAAACAATCTTCTAAATGAAATAGCCTTCTACAAACAGCCTAACTAATCAGTTGAAAACCAATTAATTTTTTTGGCGATAAGAGTTGTAAAATGGTGAATAATACTTACCTTTGGTGCGAATTTTAGAGAATCCAATAATCAAATAATATACTATTTAGGATTATGGCAAATATCGGTCGCATTAAGCAAGTAATTGGTCCTATTGTGGATGTAAGCTTCGACGGTGAAGGGGCTAAATTACCAGAAATTTTCAACGCATTAACTATCAACAGAAAAGATGGTTCAACACTTGTACTGGAAGTTCAGCAACACCTTGGTGAGTCTTCAGTAAGAGCAATCTCTATGGACTCCACTGAAGGTCTAGTAAGAGGAGAAGAGGTTACAGATACAGGAGCTCCTATCTCCATGCCAGTAGGTGATGAGATTCGTGGTAGACTGTTCAATGTAGTAGGTGAACCTATTGACGGTATTGGCGCAATCAAAAATGATTTGACTCCAAGACCTATTCACGCTGCTCCTCCAACATATGAGAACCTAACTACTCAGAAAGAGGTTCTTTTCACTGGTATTAAAGTAATTGACTTGATTGAGCCTTACATGAAAGGTGGAAAGATTGGTCTTTTCGGTGGTGCCGGTGTAGGTAAGACCGTATTGATTATGGAGCTTATTAACAACATTGCGAAAGGATACGATGGTATCTCTGTATTCGCAGGTGTTGGTGAGCGTACTCGTGAGGGTAACGATTTGCTTAGAGAGATGCTTGAAGCAAACGTAATTAAATATGGAGACAAATTCCTTCACTCTATGGAAGAAGGTGGATGGGATTTATCTCAGGTAGACAGTGATGCATTGAGAGCTTCACAGGCTACTTTGGTATTCGGTCAGATGAATGAGCCTCCAGGTGCACGTGCGCGTGTGGCACTTTCAGGATTGACAATTGCAGAGTACTACCGTGATGGTGACTTATCAGATCCAAACGGTGGTCGTGATATCCTATTCTTTATCGATAACATCTTCCGTTTCACACAGGCAGGTTCAGAGGTGTCAGCACTTCTAGGTCGTATGCCTTCAGCAGTAGGTTACCAGCCTACATTAGCAACGGAGATGGGTATCATGCAGGAGCGTATTACATCTACAAAGCGTGGTTCCATTACTTCTGTTCAGGCAGTATATGTGCCAGCGGATGATTTAACGGATCCAGCTCCAGCAACTACGTTCGCACACTTAGATGCAACTACAGTACTTTCTCGTAAGTTAGCAGCTATTGGTATCTACCCAGCGGTGGATCCATTAGATTCAACTTCACGTATCCTTGATCCAGAAATTATCGGAGAGGAGCACTACAACACTGCTCAGGATGTAATTAATATCCTTCAGCGTTACAACGAGCTTCAAGATATTATTGCGATTCTAGGTATGGAAGAGCTTTCTGAAGAAGATAAGATGGCTGTACACCGTGCACGTCGTATCCAAAGATTCCTTTCTCAGCCGTTCCACGTAGCGACTCAGTTTACAGGTATCGAGGGTGTTCTTGTTCCAATTGAAGAAACAATTCGCGGATTCAAAATGATCCTTAATGGTGAAGTGGATGAATATCCAGAAGCTGCGTTCAACTTGAAAGGAACAATCGACGAAGTAATCGAAGCTGGTAAGAAATTATTGGCTGAGGCTGCGAACAACTAATTTGAAAATCAGAATCAAACACTGATATGAATATAGCTGTATTAACTCCGGACAGAGAGATTTTTGAGGGAACTGTTAAGTCCGTTAAGGTTCCAGGAACCAATGGATCATTCCAGCTCCTTGAGAATCACGCCGCAATGGTTTCATCGCTTGGCGATGGAAAAGTATCTATCACTAAGGCGGATGGTGAGTCTATGGAATTTACCATTTCAAAAGGATTCATCGAAGTCAATAATAATGTGGTATCACTTCTTGTTCAGGGTGTAGAAGGGGTATAACCTTCATACAACAAAAAATAAATGGGTCAGCTACTAAGCTGGCCTTTTTTTATTTAGCTAATCCTCAAACGGAGTAAGAGATAAAACTTCACTACCCTGCTCCGTAATCAAAACATTATCCTCTAAACGAATGGCTAAGCCTTCCTTTGG
>CAXQNQ010000242.1:0-3411 GCA_964225135.1 Mesoflavibacter profundi | reverse complement strand
AATGCTTTTCGTTAAAGCGATGCAAATATACAAGTAAATTCCTCAATTACAAATAAAAAAAATCAGAAAATACATAGGCTGAAACAAGCAAGAAAACAAAGGTGTTTCATTAAAAATAACTTATTTCTAAAAGCACTTATTTAATATTTTATATGTCCCACTTTACTGCTAATTATATCACGCAAATAGGCCTATTTACCATTAGTAATTTGCACCTACCTAAATAATTTAAGGGTTTGTTTTTCACTACCTTGAACAACAGCCAAAATATATATTCCCCTTGGAGCATTTGACAGCGGTAAAAATACTTGTTCATTTGCTTCCGTGCTTCCAATAATAATAGACTGTCCACCAAGGTTATACAAAACATACTCGATATCATCTGTGGAGTTTGATGACTCGAATTGTACTAACCAACCAGATAGATCAGCAGCTTTCACTTGAGTCTTTAAATCATCTCCTTGTATATCCTGCCCAATACATGTACCTATCAATGCTGGTCGATATTGTAGTATAACTTGGTGCATCAAAGCAATCTGTCCTTTGGAAAAATAGACTAAACAAGCGTCATTACTATAAGTCATAAAATTTCCAGTCATATCCAACGAACCACAGGTGTAAGCCTCATTCAAACAAGAATTCAAATAGGTAGAAGAAGTGAATGGAGTATCAGCAATACCGTCATCAATAGAACAATCTACCAAACTACTCCCCCAAGTATGCTCTAATCCAAAAAAATGGCCCATCTCATGCACCAAAGTTTTCCCCAAATTATAGGGTGCTTTTCCAATTAAATCGACTGCACCGCCAAAATAATTTACATCCATTATTATCCCTTGATTCTCTTCAGGCAAAGCATCAGGAAATGTTGCTCGACCGATAAACAAACCACCTGTATCTCCTATCCATATATTGATATATCGACTAGGGTCCCAAGCATCTGAACCACCAGTTAAACTAGACTTAATATTATCCGTAGCCGCGATGTGGATTACTTCAGTTTCTTTTCTGATAATTCCCGTAGTTGGTTGCCCATCTGGATCAAGAGTGGCTAAACAAAAAGAAAAGTTTGGTATGTCTATGGAAGAAGCAAAAGCAGCTGGTATAATTGATTGGCTCAACTGTTCACCCATGAATGCTGCATTCAAAACTTCGATTTGATTTAATATCTGCTGGTCTGAAATGGGGTCTTGAGTCGGCAATTGAACCACATGAATCACTAATTCAAAACCAAGTACTCCTCGATTCCATGAGCTTGTGACAGAATTGATGCTTGAAGAACTAATATCATCCTGGGATATTAATGTCCCACATCTTTGTAGATGTTGACCAAATAATGGAACTGCTAGAAATATAGCAATCCAGATATATGCAAGTGATTTAAGCATATAGATTAAACGCTAAGCCATCATATAATTGTTCAGAATGGCAAAAATAAGTGGGCCAAAGATTAAGCTACCATCTAATAATCCAGAATAGATGTAATCGCTGTCTGTAGTTTTTAATGATCGTATGACCAAGATCAAAATGCCATATACGGCCAATCTTATACTTAAGTAAATGAATCCTGATTCTATATGGCTAGCCAATAAACAAGCAAAAAAGCCTGCCGTCATTAATGCCATGTAAATCAATAATTTACTTTTTTGGACACCCAATTCATTAACCATAGTCTTAACACCTACATGGCTGTCTAATGCTTGGTCTCTTATATCGAAAGGCAAGGTTATTCCAAAAACAAAAAAGGTGTGCTCCAGTAGCAAATATACATGCATTTGGCCCATACTTCCTGTGTAATTCAAAACAGGCAAACTAGTACAAATACCTGCCCAAACAATAGCTACTAAAAACACTTTTACATAGTGAAAATCTCTTAAACGCTTACCGTTTAACAATGGTAAAACATAAGCAAAGGCTAATAAACTGAGGATAAAGGTTAAGCACTTTGCTTGGAATTGAAGTTGAAAAAAGAAGAATAAACTTCCCAAAGCACCTAAAACTGCATATACCTGAATATGCTTTTTAAAGGTTCGAATCACTTGATAACGCTCCGTTAGTTCCAAGTTTTTAGTTTTTTCCAAACCCACTACTCGGTGTAGGGAATAGGTAAAAAGGGTGGAAAAAAAAAGGAAGCCGATGCTAGCATCAACTTCCCAGATATTATTTACAAAGTATCTAGAAACCATACCCATAGAAGCTGCTCCGAATGCAATCCAAAAATTACCGTATAACAGTAAATTCCAAAATGCAAGCAATCCTTTGTGTAGGCGATTTGCAAGATTCACTTTGCTTTATTTATTTTCAGGATTATAAAAAGATCTGAAATCCTCTCCATCCTCAATATTCAGTAGCGTTTGATAAATTAGATTAATCACATGATTTACATCTGATATAGCTGCCATTTCTACTGTAGTATGCATATACCTAAGTGGTAATGATATCAATACAGAAGGCACACCCGAATTAGAATAAGCAAATGCATCAGTATCCGTTCCTGTAGATCTAGAAGCCGCTTCTCGCTGGAATGGAATATCATTGGCTTTTGCTGTTTCAATCACCTTTTTCAATAAGTTATTCTGTACAGCCGGTGCATAAGTTACAGAAGGCCCTTCTCCCCCTTTCACATCACCAATCTTTTTCTTATCAATCAATGGTGTATGAGTGCAATGGGTTACATCCGTAACAATAGCTACATTCGGCTTGATACGCTCTGCAATCATTTCAGCTCCTCTCAAGCCTATTTCTTCTTGTACCGAATTAACTACGTACAAGGAGAATGGTAAATTCGCTTTGTTCTCATGAACCAACCTAGCTACCTCTGCCACACAGAAACCACCCATTCTGTTGTCCAATGCTCTACCTACGTAGTATTTATCATTGAGTTTCATGTAAGTGTCCTCATAAGTAATCACACAACCCACATGAATGCCCATAGCTTCCACTTCTTCCTTATTAGATGCCCCAACATCAATAAAAATATTCTCTACTTTGGGTGCTAACTTAGCATCCTCTCCTTTTCTAACATGTATAGCTGGCCAACCAAAAATTCCTTTTACAAAACCATTTTCAGTATGGATATTAACTCGCTTTGATGGAGCAATGATATGGTCAGAACCTCCATTTCGAATTACATTTATAAACCCATCTGAAGAAATATGATGCACAAACCATGAAATCTCGTCTGCATGCCCTTCTATAACTACTTTGTAGGGTTTGCCTGGATTAATAATTCCATACGCAGTTCCATAATCATCTACATCCCATTCATCAATATATGGCTTCAGGTAATCTATCCACAGTCTCTGTCCGTTCCATTCGAACCCGGTAGGTGAGGCATTATTTAAATATTTCTCTAAAAAAGCCTCCGATTTTGAATTTATAATCGACATCAATTAAAAATTAATAAACTAA
>CAXQNQ010000241.1:0-4987 GCA_964225135.1 Mesoflavibacter profundi | reverse complement strand
GCTTCCTAACCAGCTGACTATCTTCCACAAAAAAGGCCTCGTCTTGACCGAGCAATAAAGCATTGTCCAAAACAAAAATATCTTCTACAAAACTAGATTGAGTTGATCCGGTTAAAAACAAACCTTCTTTAAGTCCTTTTCCCTTAATAGTGATATAAACATCTACCGTTTGAGATTGTGGATTAATTTTATTTGAAATTCGCTTAATGCGCCCTGAATAATTCGTACCTAAATCTTGAGCATAAAAGGCTACGGATTGACCTTTCTCCAAAAAACGCATGTCAGAGGCCAAAACAGAAACTACCAACTCAAAGTGACCGGTCTCCATAAATTCACCTAACATTTGGCCTGGTTGTACCATAGCACCTGCATTAGTATTTACAGCAGTAAGTACTCCACTAAACGGTGCTTTGATTTCATATTTATCTAATCGCTTTTCTGCACTTTTGATACTGTAAAAAAACCCAGATAAATTTCTCGCTGCAATAAATCGTTTACCCCTATTATCGGTCATCTCTGGAAAGTCCTTTAATGAAGTCTCTAAATCAAACCCATCAACATAGTCTTGCCATTGATTAAAATCATCTGGAAAATCAAGCTTGATATCTGGTAATAAACTTACAATTCGACTCAACAGATCACTTTTTTGAGCTAGTAATGCCAGTTGAGCCTCCTCCTTATTGATAGTTAAGATGGATTCTCCCTTTGAAAAATATGTTCCTACCTTAAACGGTTTTGCACCACCATTAATCAATCCGGGCACTTCAGTAAATACCATCACCTTATTATAAGCCTGTAATACGCCCTCTAATGGAATTTCGAAGCTCGATTTTTCTAACTGTATAGTTTCGACAGATGCGAGTGGTTTAGTAGATGACTTGGATTTTTCTTTGGGTGGTTCTTTTTGGGAGGCAAGAAAGTCAAATCCCTTCATACCTATAAATAAAAATAGAATCCCTATAACAGTACTTAGGATTATCTTATTCCTTTTGCTCATTATATTTTATTTAGGACTGGTTTAAGCTATGAACACTTAGGTTCTTCTAGTAGTTGCACTACTTTGAAATATGGTCAACAATATTCCTTTCAAAGATAACATTTGAGTATGAATTCAAACATGCTTCAAGATTTCTTTTAACTCATATTCAATTCGTTTGATTAAAAAAATCCACTATTCATATCAGAAATTCAGCATCCAATACGTTATTTCACTTATATTTAGTTTTTTAATACTTTGTTTCCATCCCCGACAAACTATAATCCAAATAAGAACTTATGATGAAAAAAGGCTTGATTACAGGACTGGCGTTATTTCTTTTATGCAGCTGTTTTGCGCAGGATCAAATCAGATATAAGGTCAACTTAGGTAATTTTGACTCCAATGTAAAAGCAATAGATTTTGATTACCTTTTAAATAAAGGGCTTTTATACACTCAAGCAGGTCAAAAACTTGTATTCCTTGGACATTTTGAGGCACATAACGAAGCGCTACAACTGGCACAATTGGCGAAAGAAAAGGGCTGCTTTAATGCTAGAGTAGAGCCTGTAAACCTGAATAAACCCTCAGAATATTATGTTCAAATTGCTTCTTATGATTATTTCAATCAAGCGGCATTGAGTTTTGATTATCAAGGCAATAATAGAAAAATAGCTGGCACAAAAGGTAAGATTCAAATTCTTGTAGGTCCATTTGTAGATCGTACTAGCGCTGATTTGAACCTAGCTAATTTAAGAGATAGCTATCCTGGGGCATTTCTAGCAAAGTTTAGACCTCAAGAAGTTCATGTGATTACAGATTTCTATTATGATCAAGAGCAACTTACGCTTCCTAGCCCTCAGCTAACTAATTATCAAGTGCCCCAGCAAAAAGGATTCGATGACTTACTAGCTAAAGAAGAAGAGCTCAACACCTTTTGGGAATTACACTTCGGTACCACCTTGAAAAAACAATCAAAGCCGGCTATTAGGGGTAATAAAAAGAGATCATCGGCACTGAAATTACAAACACTACTAAAGAAAGATGGTGTGTATACGAGTTCATTAGATGGCTATTATGGAAAAGGTACTCAGACTGCATTTCAACAAATGTATAACCAAGATCCATTGATTCAATATTACCGCAAACAATTCAAGCAGAATCAAGAAAATATTATTGCATTAGAGCTCAATAATATCAATGATGTTTTATTGAATTTACCATACGAACCTATGGTTTGTAAAGATAAGTTAGTCAAGATGCCAGAACCACTGGCAGGGGCTTATTTGGCTTATTTGGAAATGATTGCCTCAGGTCCTTCAGATAATTTGAATAAAACCATGAACAGAGCTATTAATGAGGCATTTAAAAATGGTTCTGTTAATCAAAATATGCGTTTTGATCCCTCCGCTTCCTATGACTATCAAAATATGGAGCAAATCGTACAGCATTTATTATTCATCCATATGAATACCGGCAAAAATATTCCTGCACCTTGCTGGCTTTATGATTATCACATCAAAGAAATCTCTCAATTCTCGGCGAAAGACCCTATTTCATTTGCAAAAATAAATTGGAATAATTGCTCAAGCACCTACAATTGGGAAGAAATGGATCTGCTATTAACTATTATAAATCAGATTAGTATTGGTCAAGTAGATGCTTATGAGTCCTCTAATAGTTGGAGTAATCAAATTTCATTGATCTACGACCAACCCACTATATCTGACCAAGAACACGAAGCAAATCTAGCGTGGAGCGAAGCAGTAAGCACGAATATTTACAAATGGGGGCAAAAGGATGTCTACCTAGAAAAACTATCGTACAGTATTCGATTACTATATTTCCAAAATCAAGTCCTACTTGAAGATTTATTTATGGATAAAGGACATTCACTAAGCGAAAGTAAAAAAATGGCTTTAGCCGCTATGAATAGTCTAGCAGGACCGTATCTGAGTCGTTTCAACTAACGAGCCACAAAATTAAGCCTCAAAAATAAATTAAGTTCTTGAGTAGTTGTCGACCGAAGTTGACTAAACTTAACCTTTAAAATGACATCTTCTGCTTCTAAATATGCGGAGATGTCATTTTCATTTGGCCACAAGCCAGCAGGAGTACTTTCATCAAACTCCGTAGGATTCTTCCAAAATATCTCCGTCCCACAATTGGGATTATCAAAATCTTCCGAACAAATACGTATCGAAATATCTTGAGCAAAACCTAGATGATCATTATTAGTTAAAGACTCTATAAAGGCCGTATTGGGCACAATCTCATTATAAGAAGCCCCTTGGCTAGCTAAATCCAATATACTCGTTGCATCAAAAGGAATGGTGAATTGATGAAAATTCAACACAGATAAACCAGCAGGTACCGTAAAGTCTAATGGACCATAAGGAATCTCAAAAATAAAGTCATCGTCACTTTTACAAGATCCTATTAAGCTCACCAACACCAATGCAAAAAGTATTTTTCTCATATCTGACTAACGATATTTGATGCAATATAATATTCCTATTCACCAATATTAATTATATTAAGCTTTCAATAATTCCCCTTTAAAAGCAATTAGAATGGGCGAGCAAAAAGTAACTCTTGCGCAGAACGATAAAAACCTGCACCAGTTCATTAAAAACTTGATAAAAGATATTCAGGCACTTGAACACATGCTGGAGCATGAAATGTTTGAAAATAACATTAAACGAATAGGTGCCGAACAAGAAATGTGTATTGTTCAAAAGAAGAATAACAAGCCCGCTCTAATCTGCATGGAGGTAATAGAAAAGCTCGGAGCAAGTTGCACTTGGCTAGAAACCGAGCTTGCCAAATTCAACTTAGAAACCAATCTAACCCCAAGGGTCTTTGAGCATTCCTGTCTAAGTCATATGGAATATGAAATCAAAGACTATTTAGCGCAAATCAATATCGCCCTTAAATCATTCGATGCTCAAATTGCACTCACAGGAATTCTTCCTACGCTGCAAAAATTCAATTTAGAATTAGAAAACCTAACTCCTAAAGTGCGATACCGTGCATTAATGGATTCCATCATTGATCAATCAGAAGGCGGAAATTTTGAACTCAAACTAGAGGGTATCGATGAGCTACACTTAAGACACAGCTCTCCCTTGATTGAGGCAGCAAATACCTCCTTCCAAGTGCATCTACAAGTCTCCCAACACGAGTTTGTTAAGATGTATAATATAGCTCAAGCCATTGCCGCACCGGTTTTGTCTATTGCGACAAATTCACCCTTAGTATTTGGAAGAAGATTATGGCATGAATCTAGAATTGCACTCTTCCAGCAAGCTCTAGATACTCGTATCACTCGAAATCACATGCGAGAAAAATCTCCTCGGGTTCAATTTGGTAAAGATTGGCTTCATCATTCTATTCTAGAATTGTATAAAGAAGATATTGCTCGATTCAGGATATTAATGACCGCTGATGAGGAGCAGGACTCCCTTGAAACACTCGAACAAGGAAAAACACCTAAACTCAAAGCATTGCAAGTACACAATTCTACAGTTTATCGGTGGAATAGAGCCTGTTATGGTATTAGTGACAATGGACAACCACACCTTAGAATTGAGTGTAGAGTCCTACCTGCTGGACCAACGCCGCAAGATGAAGTGGCGAATGCAGCCTTTTGGTTAGGGCTGATGATTGGTATTGCAGACCAATATGACGATATACGAGAGGAACTGTCCTTTGCCGATGTAAGCGACAATTTTAAAAAGGCTGCCAAATTTGGTATAGATACACGCTTTAATTGGATTGGCGACCGTAAAATTTCAGCTACCAATTTGATAGTGAAAGAACTTTTGCCCATAGCTAAAGCAGGTCTAAAAAAGCAAGGCGTTTCCAATCAGGATATTAATAAGTATTTGGGCATTATCGAAGCAAGAGCGAAGAAGCATATGACAGGCGCACGCTGGTTATTACGCAGTTTTACTAGTCTGAAACAGGGTTTTAGTAGGGAAGAAGCATCCGTCATACTAACTGCTCAAA
>CAXQNQ010000240.1:0-7046 GCA_964225135.1 Mesoflavibacter profundi | reverse complement strand
TTATTAGAGGTATTGATTTACCAGGCAAGGTAAAGTCTGCCATTGAGGAAAAGCTGGAAGCTGAACAGCAATCATTGAAGTATGAATATATTCTTGCTCAAGAGAAACAAGAAGCAGAACGTAAAATCATTGAAGCAGGAGCAAAGGCTGAATCAAATAGAATATTAAATGCTTCATTAAGTCAAAACATTTTACGGGATAAAGGAATTGAGGCAACTCTAGAATTGGCGAAATCGCCGAATTCAAAGATCGTAGTTGTAGGAAGTGGAGATGATGGACTACCATTAATCCTTGGCAATAATTAAAAAAAGTCCCGAGCGTAATGCTCGGGACTTTTTTATTGGATAATAACGGTTTGTGTAGCCAAATAATCTCCCGATTGTAATACTACCTTATATACACCCGGAATAGCCAATTCAAGGCTGATCTCCTTTTCCGGATTATGGACCACTTGTCGATTAATCAATTGACCTAAGGCATCATAAATAACCAGTTCCGCATCTTGCTGCCATTCATCCAACTGGATAGTGAAAGATCCAGATGTAGGATTTGGGAACACCTTTAATTCCTGCACCTCAGGCATAAGCTCACTTGATACTAAAACTGTTGAAAGATCACCAAACATAATATCTACGGTAGGCATATAGGAAAGCAGGACCGCATTATTACCTGCATCCAATACTTCAATCAACAGATGTGTGATTTCACAAGCTACAGGAATAGTTGTACTAAGTATTTCATTATAGATTGCATTAGCCTCTAATTCAATTAAAAATGATTCCGCTGGATCAACATCAGCTACAGGTGCCCCTGCACTATAAGGAGTCATCCTAAGCCTTACAATACGATCACTTTCTGAATAAAATCTAATCTTGGTGTTTAATTGATCTCCAATTCTGGATAGACTCTGTTCTGCGGGTGAGGTCCAAAGATCCTTGAAGTATAAATCAGCGTAAATAACACTATAATTCTGGACAAAACTAAAATCTAATCCTCCAACAATAGTAGTATCGGAATCGTCCGCTTTGATTTCAAATTGGAACCCATCAGAATAAAAGCCATTGGTAATACATGAATATTGTAAGGTATCACCAGAATCAATTAAAGACTTCAAGAATTGAGTCTGCCCGGTATAATTAGATAAAATAGAGTCCCCCATCGTTGGACTAAAATCTACCCAATAATTGTTTACAAAATCTGCCTTAGTATCCGTATCAAAGCGCATGCGGTATTCATCTCCAATAGATAAATTGGCTTCCACTGCCCCAAATAATTCTAAATCGTCAATAATCACGCGTCCAAAAGAAATATTAGCTGGAAGCACAAACGAACCAAAATCCATGGACTGATCATAGCTATGTATGTCTATTTGTACTTCATGTACTAAATAGTAATTACCAGCTACTACGGAAAAATTACAATCCGTGTAATCTTGTGTATTTGGATCGTAAGAACCTGGATTTTGTAAATAGAAAGGTGTAGGTACTCCATTACTTAATGGAGTAGCCTTAATATTATATCCATAGTCTACATTAAAAGCATCGTATTGAAAATCTAGATACACTTGATCTTCGCCAATGATAGCTTGACTAGGAATATAGTTCGGTGAGATTAAACCCAAATCATAGATATAAGGATAATTTGGCCCATAGAAAATTTGTACAGGAACCAAAAATTCCCTTTTTATATCAGTAGGTAAATCCCCAGTAATCCTAACTTTTATCATATCAATCTTTCCTGGTCCATGCTTCACAGTAAAAAAAGCATGCGTAAAGGTTTCGACATTCCCATTAATTAATTGGAAACCTATAGGCGTTTCGCAATCCGTACAAGGTTCTCCAGCTGAATAAGGATAAATGTAAACGCGCATCCCTTCTGGGTCAGTTGTATATCCCGTAAAATTGTAATAAATGGTCTCCCCAACAGCGCTCACATTAGTTGGAATAACAGAAGCTAATCCAAAAGCTGAACTAATATTATATATATCATAGGTATAAGCTGATTGAGACCATAAGGAAATAGTAAGACTTAGAAAAGTCATCAAGGAGGTAAATAGCTTTTTCATAGAACAAGGGAACTATTAGTACAGATAGGGCCAAGCCCCTAAAGTAATTTTATATTAAAGAAATCGGTTTATTAAAATCGGTTGCACCGTAGCATTGGTAATTCAAAAGTAATTAAAATAAATAATAATCGAATACGATTATTATTTATATAAAGAATAAAAAATAACTTATTGAATTTCTTTTGTCACTAAGCTTCTAGTTTTCGATTTATACAGCTATTTTTTTTTGAAAAAAACATTCTAAACATTTCCACGAATTACTTTTTTTTATAAATTTGCATCGCTTAACAGCAATATGGTTAGACCTATGGTGTAATTGGCAACACTACAGTTTTTGGTTCTGTCATTCTAGGTTCGAGTCCTAGTAGGTCTACAAAAAAAGCCTCGTTTTTACGAGGCTTTTTTATTTTGCTGAATGAGTTTCAAATACTTCTTACTACTAGATTTATACGCCCCAGATCCATACTCGAGGTGAGCCTGAATCAAGCCCTCTAACTCCTCCAATAAAAATTCATTCCCACGACTTATCCTGTATATGGTTTCCATAGACATGCATTGAATAGCCACTGCTGTTTTTGGATCTTCTAACAATTTAAAACATCGATCCAAAATCAATCCTTCATGCTCCTTAGAAAATGCTATTGCTTTAAAAATATGCAATAGATTCCGCAAGATGGCAGGAAGCGTATCTACTCGTACAAAAGAAGCAGCTAAAGCTGGACCGTATGCTTGTAAATTGGGCGATTCAAACTGTTCTACAAGGGTATTTAAGGCCCAAGATGCCCTATGACTGTACTTTTTATTATTAGCAACAATCAAATCCACACAATCTTGTATTAATGTAGGTTCATTATACATTATGTGTGCAATCTCAATGGCATCTGATTTGTGACATACTGATGAAAATCTAGCCTCCAGATTCATAATCTATTTTGAAGGCCCAAGCTCTAGATCAATAGTCAACTCCTTCCCATCACGTACGATCTTAAGTCCAACTTGATCTCCAACTTTATAATTCTCCAAGGCTAAAATTAAATCACTGCGATTATTGATTTCATAATCTCCAAGACCTATTATACGATCCCCCCATGAAATAGAATTGCGAACTAAAGAAGAAGGAACAATTCCAGCACGTGCAGCTGCTCCATCTTCCAAGACTTGATTAACAATTACGCCTTGAACATTTTCCGGATTAAACTTTTCTTGAATCATGGTTATCCCAAGTGTAGGACGTTGAATTCGACCGTATTTTTTCAATTCAGGAATAACCCATTTCAACAAATCAACTGGTATACTAAATCCGATACCTGAATAACCTCCAGATGGACTGATAATAGCGGTATTTACACCTATCAATCGACCAGAAGAATCTAATAATGGTCCACCCGAATTACCTGGATTTATTGCCGCATCTGTTTGAATAATATCTGGAATTTTAATTTCCCCAAACGCAGAAGGAGAATTGATCTCTCGTCCCAATGCGGAGATAACTCCGGTGGTTAGGGTATGATCTAAACCAAAAGGATTTCCTATGGCTATAGTAGATTGACCTACTTTAAGCGCAGCAGATTTACCAAGTGTTAATGGTTCTATTTTTTTGTCTAGCTCCTTAATTTTCAAAAGCGCCAAATCTTTGGTTGGGGCCTCTCCAACTAATTCGGCTTCAAAAGTCTCTCCTCCAACAAAGGTTACCTCTATTTTTTTAGCTCCATCTATAACGTGCCAGTTGGTCACTATATGGCCTTCTTTATCCCATACAAATCCAGATCCAGACCCTTGAGGAACTTCCATTATATTTCTCGAAAAATAATCTCGTCTGTAAGCAGAAGTGTTTATAAAGACAACTGCAGGAGAGGTATTTTCGAACAATTTAATCAGTGCTTTTTCACTATCATGAAGGTTAGGCATAAACACTTCTTGTTCTTGCTCTTGCACTGGCCCCGAGTATGCTACTCCCTCCGGATTTGTTCTCGCAACTTGGTCTTGACCCAAAAAAGTATATAATCCAGCACCAAAAAGTAAAGCAAACGCTCCAATCCAAATATTACTATTCATCCTTCTTGACATTTATGTTGATGTATTTTCTATCACTATATTAACGCCTGTACCTGTTTCAAGTATACTAGGATTTAGTTTTTTTTCAAATAATTAGAAGAAAAGACCACTTTCCTCGACTAATTAGGCCACGAAATCCCTGGAAATCGCTGCATAAATAGATTTAATTCCTCGCCATCTAACAAATATCCATTAAAATAAACGCGTATTCGAGCATTGGAGTAGCCCAAGACATCCAAACTATTTTTCAGTGTCCGAGCTTGTCCAATTTGCTTAAATAAGCCTAACTGAAAACTCAAAACATCTCCAATGGGGTCAGAAGTTATAGTCAAAGGAGGATACCTTGTTAGGATAGTTTCACTTGTATTGGACTCCCCTTTAAGTACTTCTACAGTATAAGTCATTCCGGTTCTCAACTCCATGAGTTTATTAAATTTTTCATCCCGATTTAAGGAATCTACATAAGGCCATAGATATTCATCGATTATAAAATCTTCGTTTAAAGACCAAACCATCAAATCAATTCTATTATTGACTAAATCCGCTTTATCTGAGGCACTTCCCTGAACTTTGGTCTTAGCCATTTTATATTGACCTCCAAAGACTCTTATTCTAACTTGACCTTCAGGAACACCGTTATTCGCTAAATATGCTTTAACCTTAAGAGCCCGTTGATATGCGAGATATAGATCAGCCGGTAATAAATCAACCTGATTGGAATGCACTTCTAGAACCAATCTTAAATCTGAATCATCCATTAGAATCTGAGCGACTTGTTTTAAATACTTTTGATTTTCATTGGATAAGAGCTCCGAATTAAATCCATAAAAAAGTGGACGCCAATCAAAATAATCTCCAACAACTTTTTGGTCGCTTAAATCAGTAGATTGACCAAAAATAGAGGATGAAATATTACTCCATTGTTCTTGAATTTGGTCTTTAAATTGAAAGTTTAAAATATCAAAGCCCCCTTGACAACCAACTCGATTACTGGCTAATAAAACTGAACCTCCATCCGCCGATAGCACCAATTGGATGTCATCACCTGTTGAATTAATAGGTTGACCTAAATTCTCTACTTCTGACCAAGAGGAACTATGAGCCAAAAAGACGGCTTTCATTACATCAAAGCCTCCATAGGATATAGCTGGATTGTTAGAACTAAAATATAGTGCTTTCCCATTCTTTGCCAAGAAAGGACTAATCTCATCATAAGTTGTATTGACAGATGGCCCTAAATTCTCCGCTGGAGTCCATTTCCCATTTTTTAAAAATGAGATATACAGGTCATATCCTCCATATCCTTCTAATTGATCAGAGGCAAACAATATGACTTGATCAGAATAGAATACCGGTAAACCTAATAAAGTAAAAGATTGATTTAACGATGAATATGGACTAGGAGATAAATCCCGTTGATAAATATTTTGATTAAAGGTATCGGCATATATTTTGAGTTGATCTTGCCTATTCCCTTTTCCAAAAAATATAACTTGTCCATCAGGCGAAAAGTCTGCTAATATCTCATTAGAAGTACTGTTTAGTAAATAACTTAGGCTGCTTGAAACATAAAATCCATTGGAATTTTTCTGCGCCTTGTACATATCGAAGTTGTAAGATCCATAGGCCATATCTGATTGGCCAAATTCATCTCTTAGGCCACCTATACTTTTTGTGCTAGCTGTTGAATAATAAAATACATCATTAAATTGCTTGGAATATATAGGTCGAAGCTCATCATTTGGGGTATTCAACTCGGCTAGGGATTCGAGATTTACAATATCTGGTGAAACAGTATTATTTCTTCGGGCGTAAGAACAACTCAATAAATAATCTTTTGCCTTTGATCGCAAGGGGTTTTTATTCGAAGCACTACGAATAAAATTCTTGTATGCATTTATAGATGCGTCATAGGACCCTAAAAGGTGAAGGTACCATGCTTTGTAAAATAAGTAGTCTTCAGGAAATTTCCCTTTAAGCTTTTGTTCGATTAAAAGTGTAAGATCATTGGCTTGCTCTATTTGTCGTTCATGGACAGCTGCATTCAGAAAACTAACCAAATCATCCATATCTACTTTGTGCAGAGCGGTCAATTTGGAATAATGCATATAAGCTGTAGCCGTATTGCCTTGCTCCATGCATCTATCTGCCATTTTAATCAGTTGCTTATTACTTTGAGCCTGTAAGTTTGCAATCGATAAAATCAAAAGCAGGTAGCAAAAGTAAAATCTCTTGCTACCTGCTTGGTGTATAATAGGATTAAACCCCATAAATAGTAGATTGATTTTAATACAATCTATTATATTTTTCTATTAGCGTCAAATTGTTCTAAATAATCGCCAATCTTTCTCAAGAAAGAACCACCTAAGGCACCATCTACTACTCTGTGGTCATACGAAAGTGATAAGAACATCATGTGTCTTGGTACAATAACATCACCAAACTCTGTTTCCATCACAGCAGGTTTCTTTTTAATAGAACCAGCAGCAAGAATGGCTACTTGAGGTTGATTAATAATTGGAGTACCCATAACATTTCCAAATGTACCTACATTTGTCAGTGTAAATGTACCACCTTGGATTTCGTCTGGCTTTAGTTTATTGGCACGTGCTCTGTTAGCTAAATCATTGACCGCTTTCGTAAGACCTAATAAAGATAAATGGTCCGCATTTTTGATTACGGGAACTATTAAATTACCAGATGGAAGCGCCGCTGCCATTCCAATATTCACATCTTTTTTACGGATGATATTATTTCCCTCAACAGAAACATTAATCAATGGATAATCATGTATTGCTCTTGCCACTGCCTCAACAAAAATTGGAGTAAAAGTGATTTTTTCTCCAAACTTAGTTTGAAATTCTTTTTTAATTGAATTACTCCAGTTTACAATATTAGTCACATCAACCTCAACGAATGAAGTAAC
>CAXQNQ010000239.1:0-8209 GCA_964225135.1 Mesoflavibacter profundi | reverse complement strand
AAGCTAACTGACTGCAAAATAATGGATTTATTCCCAAAATTAAATTGGTACCATTTAATTATAACATCATTTCTATTTATAAAGTATGAATAAGCAGATTTTTCACAAAGTCATCCTTCAAGAAACCTATTTCAAAGCTGGTGATAATACCTTATTGGCGGAAATACTACATCCCATGCATTCAGGTCATCCGTCCTTACCATACAGCATCGCTTATGCCAGTATTGAAGTTAATGAAAAAAGCTTACCCCATAAATTGAATCAATCAGAATTATACATTTTTGTCAAAGGAATGGGACAACTTACTATAGAAAATCATCCCCATGCTATAGCAGCGGGGCATGTTATTCTCGTACCTGCCGGTGCAAAACAATATGTAACCAATTTAGGAAAAGATAGACTCGAGTTTTATTGTATTGTAAATCCACCATGGTCTGCTGAAGGAGAAGAAATTATTTAGTTTTTTTTGTTTTATACTTCTTACTAGTATATGGACAATGTCTACAATTATTCTCACAACAATAACCTTTCTCTAAATGATAGATTTCTGTGAAAACGAGTAGTCCATTTTCCATGTAATAATGCTCTTTACGTAATTTGACCTTCTTCTTATCCATAAACAGTATAAATTTCGTTAATTCCCTTAAATATTCCTTGCATATACATATTTTAAGGGCTTTGAATAACCAAAACTTACTAAAACATGAATAAAGCGCTAAGTTTATTATTGTGCTTTTTTAGCTTCTTGTTAACCCTGTCTGCTCAAGATAGATGGCAACAACATGCTGAATATAACATGGTCATCGATTTTGATGTAGAGAACCATCAATATGCAGGTAAACAAACCATTACCTACACCAACAATTCTCCAGATGTGTTAACTAAACTTTTCTATCATTTGTATTTCAATGCATTTCAACCAGGATCGATGATGGATGTAAGGTCTCGTACTATTGCAGATCCTGATAGACGGGTTGGAGATAGAATTTCAAAATTATCGCCTACTGAAATCGGTTATCAACGGGTAAAGTCCCTCAAAATAGATGGTAAGAAAGTTGGATTCAAAGAAGTTGAAACCATTTTAGAAGTTAGTTTAAAGGACCCTATTCAACCCGGACAGACTGTTCAATTAGACATGGAGTTTGAAGCACAAGTTCCCGCTCAAATCAGACGATCTGGACGAAACAATGCAGAAGGGATCTCGTATTCTATGACTCAGTGGTACCCTAAATTATGTGAATACGACTATCAAGGTTGGCATTCCAATCCATATATAGGTCGAGAATTTCATGGTGTATGGGGGGACTTTGATGTAACTATTAATATAGATAGTGAATATATTCTTGGTGGGACTGGTTATCTGCAAAATCCAGAACAGATTGGGTATGGGTACAGTGCTGAACCTGCTAGTAGACCAGAAAAATTATCTTGGCATTTTAAAGCACCAAACGTGCATGATTTTGCATGGGGTGCTGATCCAGATTATACGCATACCTCATTTACAAGAAAAGATGGTATGACTATGCATTTCTTCTATCAAGCAGGAGAAAAAACAAGTGAAAATTGGGAAATGCTACCTGAAGTAATGGATAAAGCTTTCGAATATATCAATAATAGATTCGGTCAGTACCCTTACAAGCAATATTCCTTCATTCAAGGTGGTGACGGTGGCATGGAATATCCAATGGCCACATTAATTACAGGAGAACGCGTATTTAGTTCTTTGGTAGGAGTATCGGTACACGAATTAATGCACTCTTGGTTCCAGATGATGTTGGCAACCAATGAATCCCTATATGCATGGATGGACGAAGGGTTCACCTCCTTTGGAAGTGCTGAAGTAATGAATTATCTAGCAGGCTTAGGATATATTCAAGGAAGAGAAGCCGTTGAGAATCCATTTGCTGGTACATACAAGGGTTATTCATACCTGATAGAATCCGGTCTAGAAGAGCCTCTATCTACCCATGCAGACCATTTTAAAACGAATTTTGCTTATGGCAATGCAGCATATACGAAAGGTTCAGTTTTCCTAAGACAATTACAATATATTGTAGGGGATGAAGTATTTGCTAGAGCGATTAAAAGATACTTTGAAGAATGGAAATTTAAACATCCAAATCCCAATGATTTAATTAGAGTATTTGAGAAAGAATCGGGTTTGGAATTGGATTGGTATAGAGAATACATGGTAAATAGCACTCATTCCGTTGACTATGCCATTGATACTGTAAAAACCTCAGTAAACCAAAGAACTGGTACAGATATTGTTTTAAAGAATGTAGGAACTATGCCTATGCCTGTAGATATCACCGTAACTAATAACAGAGGTAAACAATTAACGTATTCAATTCCTTTAGTCATTATGAGGGGTAATAAAGTAGATCAGAAGGCAATGAAAAACTTTATGGCCGCAGAGGCTTGGCCATGGACCAACGAATCCTATACTCTAACGATAAATATGCCAATAGAAAAAATCAGTAAGATTGAAATTGATCCATCAGGAGGCTTAGCCGATCAAAATGCTGAAAATAATACTTACATGAATTAAAAAAAGAGGAGCAATTGCTCCTCTTTTTTTAAGTTGGATATTCTATCCTTACATGATTCATACTCTTTAATCTAGACTTGAACACTTCTTTGCATTTGCCCAATTCACTAAAGGTAAGCGGAGAATCAATCAATTGTCCATCTTTAATTTTAGTGTCAATAATGCGTTCTACCAAATCATCTATGTCCTTTGCGTCAGGATTTTTCAAACTCTTAGAAGATGCTTCTAAGGAATCAGCTAACATCAGTATGGTTTGCTCCTTTGTAAACGGGATGGGTCCTGGATAGGTAAAATCCGCCGGATCAACCTTGTCATCTCCATTATTTAATGCAGTTCGATAAAAATATTCCGTTTTTGTTGTACCATGATGCGTTTCAATAAATGAAATGATGGGTTTAGGCAACTTATGCGCTTTAGCCATCTCAACTCCCCTAGGAACATGCCCTATAATAATTTTAGCCGATTCTAAGGGACTAAGTTTATCATGTGGATTATCTGATTTTTGATTCTCAATAAAGTATTCTGGATTATATAATTTTCCGATGTCATGATATAACGCTGCTACTTTGATGAGCAAGGAATTAACACCGATTTGCTCTGCAGCTGCCTCCGCTAAATTAGACACCTGTAAGGAATGCTGTAAAGTACCTGAGCCTTTTTCAGCCATTTCCTTCAAAAGTGGATGATTCAAATCTGACAGTTCAACTAAAGTAAAGTCAGACATGAAACCAAATAATCGCTCTAATAATGGAATTAATGGGAAAGCCATTAAACAAAGCAAAGCATTTAATGTAATCCAAATCAAGAATATAGGATTGATTTTTTGTAACGCAAATCCTTGCATAAGACTGGTCCCCGCATATGCTAATATATAAGCAGCGAAGATCCACAAAATGGACTTAAAGAAAGCATTCCAATTTCTAGCATTGGGCTTACTTAATATAGCAGCAATACCTACTATTAACTCTATTACTGTGAACTGGTATCCTTCTTTTGAAATTAAAGATGCAACTATAACTACCAATAAATGGACAAATAATGCCAACCTATCAGAATAAAATATCCGAACGACCATTGGTACCACAGCGAAAGGAATCAAAAAGGCACTTAATCCTTCAATTGATTCAACTGCATAGGTCAAATAGCTAAAAGAGACAACTAGTAATAGTACGAATAATAAATGCCGAATATCTTGAAGCAATTTGGGCATGGTATTAGATAAATAAATCCAAAATATCGTCATTAGTAATCCCAGTAAAACGACATATCCACTAAACATTAGCCAATAATTAAGTGGACTGCTTGCCAAATTTTCCTCCTGCATTTTATAAGAATACAATCGCCTATATGCTGAAGGACCGATATAATCACCTGAGTTTATTATGGAACTTCCTTGAGGAATAACACCATTAGCTCTTATGATACCATCTAATTCGGCAGACAAATAAATATTTGTTAGAGAATCAGAATAGAGAATGTTTGGCTGTAAATGCTGAAGGATCAATGGAATTAGAAAGTCTGAGTCAACGAGATTAGAGGTTTTAATAGATTCAATGATATAGGATTCTAAACCATCAGCAGAAATAAAATCCTCAAAGGTTTTCACTGAAACTACATTTCGTTTCAAGTAATTGAATACTAATAAATCATCTGAATGCGCTCTTGATATAATACCTGTATTATAAGCACCGTCTAACCATTCAAAGGCAAAACTCTTATAAAAATCGGACCTATCCTGGACATCCTTGAAACTACTATCTGAAGTAACTGATTCAAGTAATACTTCAAACTGATCACTAAAAGCTGCAAGATTATTGGACTTAATAGCTTCATCTTCATAATAGAAAGGCAAGAAATCAGCAGTGATAGCTTCTTGTTCAATTGCAATTTCTTCATCTAGTTTCAACAATGGAATATCCCTTGGAGCTACTAAATCCTCATATTGCCATTGTTGCCCCTCTTCAAATTGGATATCAAATCCTCGTTCTCTTGGACAAAGTAATGCAATAATAACTACAGTAAATGCAATCAAAACGATCTTCAAAGAGACAGACCTATTGATACTTAAAAAAAAGCTTGTAAGCTGCATGAAGGAATATTATCAATTAAACTGATAATAAGATAATGGAAAAATACTTAGAAATACAATTGGAACCTATGACAATCCTTTCCAGGCCTTCTCCTCTACACCGAGTTTAAAGGCAAAATATCTGGCCAAGGTGAACAAATAATCCGATAAACGATTCAAGTAAATTAACACCTGATCATCTATTTTGTCTGACTCACTTAACAAAACAACGGCTCTCTCTGCTCTTCTGCAAACTGTTCTGCAAATATGCGCAGTAGATATAAGCACATGTCCTGAAGGTAAGATGAAGTTTTTCAATGCAGGTAAATCAGTATTCATTTCATCAATGAGTAATTCCAGCTGAGTCACATGCTTTTCGGAAATGTTCGGAACCACTAAATCTTTTTCAGGATCTGAGGCCAGTACACTCCCTATATTAAAGAGTTCATTTTGAATGAGCTCTAAATGTGCTATGGTGCAATCATGAGCCGAAGATAAGTCATCCAATGAACCAATAAATGCATTCAACTCATCAATTGTTCCATAAGCTTCAATGCGAATATGAGCTTTGGAAATCCTACTGCCTCCAAACAAACCAGTTTCCCCTTTATCTCCCGTTTTTGTATAGATTTTGAATGCCATTAATTATTATTATATCGATGATTCTCGCTAGAAGCATTAATAATTTCAAGGTTTGCTTCATCTGATTCAATTAAACCATCTCGTAATTTGATGATTCGGTGTGCATGCTGAGCGATATCAGGTTCATGCGTTACTAATATCACCGTATTCCCTAATTGATGAATCTCCTCAAATATACGCATAATCTCCACGGAAGTTTTTGTGTCTAGATTACCCGTGGGCTCATCAGCCAAAATAATAGAAGGATTATTGACCAAAGCCCTTGCTATAGCAACTCTTTGTCTTTGCCCTCCCGACAGTTCATTGGGTTTATGGTAAACTCTATCACTAAGATTCACCATGTCCAAAGCTCTAAGTGCTTTTTCTTCCCTTTTTTTCTTAGAATCCCCTGAATAAACTAAAGGTAATGCAACATTTTCTAAAGCACTTAATCGAGGTAACAGATTAAATGTTTGAAAAACAAAACCAATCTCTTTATTTCGGATCTCTGCAAGTTCTCCATCAAACATTAGGGAAACTTTCTTGTTGTTTAACAAATAATTACCCTTTGTAGGTGTATCTAAACATCCTAAAAGATTCATCAATGTTGATTTACCAGATCCGGATGGACCCATTAAAGCAACGAATTCATTTTTTTGAATCTTTAAAGAAACAGATTTTAAGGCTTCAACCTGCTCTGTTCCCATTTGATATACCTTTCTTAAACCCTCAATTTCAATTAATGCAGACATCAATAATTTGTTATTTTACATAATATCGAAAAGTACTTATTATTCATGCAGTAAATTATTTATTTAGATTAATCGCTTAATTTATCAGCTTAACTTTTTAGAATTTCAAATATAATCTAAATTTGTACCTCACTTGAAGTTAACCCAAAATTTGAAAAAAGACATATGAGTGATCTAGGTAGCCAAAATAAATATAATC
Source organism: Mesoflavibacter profundi (assembly GCA_964225135.1). Taxonomy (GTDB): domain Bacteria; phylum Bacteroidota; class Bacteroidia; order Chitinophagales; family Saprospiraceae; genus AM-2324. The sequence continues at coordinate 2,018 of CAXQNQ010000239.1, read as the reverse complement.
ACATTGCCATTGCAGGTAATATTGGGGCGGGAAAAACATCTTTATCAAGCAAATTGGCCCAGTTCTTTAAATGGGACGTTCACTATGAGTCTACAGATGACAATCCCTATCTAAGTGATTTTTATCACGACATGCACCGTTGGTCATTTAATTTACAGGTTTACTTCCTTCACAGCAGATACAGTCAGATCCTGGAAATTCAAAAGGGTTCAAAGACTGTCATTCAAGACAGAACGATATATGAGGATGCTAATATATTCGCTCCAAACTTGCATGATATGGGACTAATGACAAAACGAGATTTTGAAAATTATTCCAACCTATTTAAAACCATGACCTCTCAGGTTAAGGCACCTGATTTGTTAATTTATTTAAGGGCATCTACATCTACTTTGGTACAACACATTCAAACAAGAGGTCGTGAATATGAAGGTTCAATGAGTATTGACTACCTAAAAAGTTTGAATGAACGATATGAAGAATGGATTAAATCTTATAAGGATGGTAACCTATTAGTTATTGAAGTTGATAATCTTGACTTTGTAAATTCCCCAGAAGATTTAGGATATATTACAAATATGGTTCAGAGAGAACTACATGGTTTATTTTAAGCATGGAATTATTCAAGGAAATAGCTCAAGAATGTCAAAATGCTCAGGCACGTTTAGTTGCAGTTTCAAAAACAAAGCCTATTTCAAGTATTGAAAGCCTCTACGCAAAAGGCCAACGTATTTTTGGGGAAAATAAAGTACAAGAGCTTTGTCAAAAGCAAGTAGTTCTACCTTCAGATATTGAATGGCACATGATAGGCCATCTTCAAAGCAATAAAGTAAAATATATTGCACCATTTGTAGACCTAATCCATGCAGTAGATAGCATAAAACTATTGAAAGAAATCAACAAGCAAGCAAGAAATAACCAAAGGATTATTCATGTATTGCTACAAATTAAAATAGCTTCTGAGGAATCCAAATATGGAATTAATCCCAACGAATTTTCTGCATTCATTGAAGCATACGAGGCATTAGATCTTAGTCATGTCAGTATTGTTGGACTAATGGGCATGGCTACTTTTACGGAAGACAAAGATCAAATCCGAAAAGAATTTCAATTATTACAAGAGATATTCGAAGAAGTAAAGCGAAGTAGTTTTATGGACAAGCCAGCTTTTAAAGAGTTATCCATGGGTATGTCTGGAGACTATAAAATTGCTTTAGAAGAAGGAAGCACAATGATTAGAATTGGAAGTCTACTCTTTGGGCATAGAACTTATTAATTGTCTTGCTCAACAATAATACTATCTTCTAGTATCTGAAGTCTAGAGTTCAATTTTTGATAAAATTCTTCGAGCATCATATCCTGAATCATTCTATTCATAAAGGAATCTAGACTAGTACTATCTTTTCCGTGCTTTTGATAGATTTCCATGTAATACACTTGTTCAAGTGAGTCTCGTTCGGATCCAAATAATCTTTGTGCAGCAGCCTTGGCCACATACATATCTTCAACAAAATCAAGCCAAGCCTCCTCTTCTTGTTTCGAAAGTTTTTCGGGCTCTTTACAAGCTTGAAAAATGCAAATAATAAGACTAGCTATAAGTATTACTCGCTTCATACAGACTTGAACATTTTGGGGTATATAAATGCTTGGATATTGCCACTACGAGCTGACCAATCTGCCCATTGGTCTATATTACTTTGGATTTGTACAATCCCACAAGTTGGAATATTAGGTATTACTTGCCCCTCAAACTGATTGGCGATTGAGGTGAACGATGGATTATGACCAAAAAGGGCTACAGATTCGTAGGCATCTGGAAGGGATCTAATGACATCATGTACTTCTCTACTCATTGAACAATACAGGCTTGAAGTATGTAAAACTCTATCTGTACCTTCAATATTTAAAGCGGAAGCAAATAATCCCGCTGTTGTTTTTGCCCGAACAGCTGTGCTAGTAACGATAGCATCTACTTCACCAAATTTTTCCAAAAATAGTTCAGCCATTTTTGGACCATC
>CAXQNQ010000238.1:0-11611 GCA_964225135.1 Mesoflavibacter profundi | reverse complement strand
AAGTTTTCAGCTAACTTTTTCCCAAGGTAACTTTTACCACTGCCCATTTGACCAGTAAAGAAGATGAGTTGTTTATGCTGAGCCATAGGCATAAAAATGCGTAAAGTTTTGCTTTATATCCTGCATTGATTAAAAAAAAATTAGTTTTGTTCCGTAAATTCAGATTATGGATCTAAAAAGTACCATTCTTCTATTTGGCTTAGCTATAGTATTTGCTTGCTCCCCTGAGCAACCTAAAGCGGAAGAAGATGAATTAGATATTATTTTGAGGAGTCCTATCAAGACAGATGGATCTATAGATTCAACCAATCTAGCTATTATTGAATTTGAAACATTAGTCTACGAATTTGATACAATTAGTCAAGGCGAGAAAGTTGATTATAGTTTTATGTTCAAAAATGTTGGGAAAGCAGATCTATTAATCTCAGATGTACAATCTAGTTGTGGTTGTACTATCACCAATTTTGAAAAAGAACCCCTCCAGACAGGACAGAAGTCAACAATCGATTTTACTTTTGATAGTACAGATAAAGAAGGCATTCAGGACAAATCGATTACTGTTTACGCTAATACTTATCCAAATAGAACCATATTGAAATTTAAAGGTTTCGTAATTAAATAAAGTAATTAACTATGTTATTCTTACAAGCAGCACCCGGCGGAAGTAGTTCAAGCATGCTTTTTATCATGCTTATATTTCTAGTGTTTATGATCTTTTTCACTTATCTGCCTAATAGGAAAATGAAAAAAGAACAGGCTAAATTTCTAGAAAGTATGAAGAAAGGAGACGAAGTGGTTACGAATGGGGGAATAGTAGGTAAAGTGACTAAAGTCGATTCAAAGTCTGTCACCTTAGAGATCAGCCCAAAGAACTATATTACAGTTCTAGTGTCTTCCGTTAGTAAGCAACTATCAGAGGATTTTAAAAAATAATCCAATAATATCAACCTAGTGGTAATTATTTATAATATTTTTTGTTCTGCTCTATAGAGATATGAATAGAAATATATTGAACCGTTGGAAAAAGGTATCATTCGTTCAACATGTTGAACGAGATCGAGTTCTATTCCTGTATTGCGCAGGAATAGCACTCTTTTTTTGGATATTTCTAAAGTTATCAGGTAGCTACGAGTCCAATATTGAAGTACGATTAATTTATAATATTCCAGAGGGTAAATGTTTAGTATATAATCCTCCATCAAAGGTAAATGTCACATTAGCAGCTAAAGGTTGGGATTTGTTTTTTTTGAATGTATTCAAATCAAGTAGTATCACTATCAATTTAAACAACAGGTCTTCGAATATTGTCAATGCTGTAGAAATACAAAGTAGGATTAGTGATATTGTTGGTTCAGATAAGTCTGTTAAGTCCGTTTACTTTGAACAGGAGTATATTGATCTGGAATTAGATGACCTGTCACAAAAGTACATTCCCGTAACCGAAGCTTTGACCATCCAAACTCAGAAAGGCTATGATATTGTAAATGATTCAATCATACTTTCACCTGACTCTATTTGGGTGACAGGACCAAAGTTGGTGGTAGATAATCTAGACTATTGGCCTATTAAGCAAAAAACATTTAATAGTCTAAATCAAAGTATCGAGGAAACGATACCATTGCTTAATTCAGAAGAGTATAATTTAGATTTTTCCAGTAAAAGTATTACTGTTAAAATTCCCATCGAACAAGTTATTGAAAAACAACTATATGTACCCGTTCAGGCAGTAAATAACTCAGATAGTTTGATGTTTTATCCTAAAAGGGTTTTACTTACTTGTATTGTTCCTTTTGACCAATTTGATAAACTTACTGCGGATGATTTCTTAGTTGTAGCCGATGTTGATACTTCTGCTTCAGATAAGCCTATAGCCTTGGTCAGATTAAGTGGTCAAAATTTACATGCTCGTTCTGTCCGATTTACGCCACCTTATGTGGAATACAACATCTATTCAATTACTGAAGATTAAGTGTTTAGTGGCTTTATTGCTCGCGTCATTTCTCTTTTACCAGGAGGACCAGGGATTGATTCTACAGTGAATCCCAATGATTTCAGATTCCTTTTCACCTGACCTTTTGCACAATACGTAGTGAGTATTCCTCCTTTTTTTAGCGCACGATACATATTCGATAACAAGTCTATATCCCATAATTCTGGCTGAGCATTAGGTGCAAATGCATCAAAATATATGATATCGTATTGATTAGATTCATCAATATCTTCAAAAAGCATGATTCTCTTTTCAAACTTAAAATTTGGTTCGATCTCATTAAGCAAATGTGTATCCAATTGATGCATTGTTTTCAAAGGTTGTTCTAGCGTATTATCCTTCAAAATGGTATGGTAGTCCAAGGACTCTACAATTTCCATCGAAACAGGGTAGGCTTCTACTGCTACATATTCAACTACAATATTGGTCTTACGGCTGCTCTGCAATGTCATCAGTGCATTTAAACCAGTACCAAATCCAATTTCAAGTAATTTAATTTTAGGTCGGGAAATGTAGTTAAAAGCTGCATTGATGAAGACATGTTGTGTCTCTTGGACAGCGCCGTGCTTAGAGTGGTAGCTGACACCAAATTGTTCGGACATCAAGCTATTTGATCCATCTGCTGTTTGAAAAAGTTTATTCATAATCCCTAAGCTCTAAAACAAAAATCCCTGCTTATCATCAAATGGTAGGCAGGGATTTTTGAATAGTACAATTAACTATTAGAAGATTTGGATAATATTCCCAATCATATTCATGGTGTTTTCAAATGCAGACTCAAGTGACCAAGATGGACAACCAGTACCTTTATTACAAGAACTTAGGCTAAGTATAAGAACACTTAAAGCAGAGAATTTAGAGACTTTTTTGAAAGTGCTACGCTTCATGATTGCAGTTTGTTAGATGAAATAACTACTTTATAAACCAACAGATTTATAATATTATTGTTCAAAATTAAATTATTATTGGCGAAAATAAAATATTGTTGAATCCATTTTAGCTATTTACCTTGCATTCCATATAAATTTAATAACACCATGAATCTTCATCTCATAGCCATTGGCGGCAGTATTATGCATAATCTAGCGCTTGACCTACATTTTAATGGTCATACTGTAACAGGATCTGATGATGAGATTTATGATCCAGCCAAATCAAGACTTCAACAGGCCGGTTTGTACCCTAACCAATTAGGTTGGAATGAGTCCTCGATTCACTCAGGTTTAGATGCAGTAATAGTCGGAAAGCACGCTCGTAATGATAATCCGGAATTACTAAAGGCTTTGAGTTTGAGCTTGAAGGTCTTTTCATTTCCTTCTTTTGTCGCTGAAATGAGCACCAATAAAAAGCGAGTAGTTATAGCAGGGTCGCATGGGAAGACTACTACCACATCCATGGTTATGCATGTGGCTAAGCATGCCGAACTGGATTTTGATTATTTGGTTGGAGCTCAACTAGATGGCTTTGAACGAATGGTTAAATTAAGTGACGCTCCTTATATTGTTATTGAAGGGGATGAATATCTAACATCCCCTTTAGACGATCGACCTAAATTTTTGCATTATAAGGCTAATGCTGCTGTTATAACAGGTATAGCTTGGGATCATATGAATGTTTTTCCAACCTTGGCCAATTATGAGTATCAATTTGAACGGTTTATAGAATCAACGGAAGAATCCGCTTGCATTTATTATTATGCAGGAGATCCAGCTTTAGAACAACTGGCTAATCGTTTTCCTGAAAATAAGATGAAAGCTTACAATGGATTTATATCCAAAAAGATAGAAGAGGGAAGCCTTGTGTCGATTGCAGGAGAACAAGTTAAGGTTCCTTTTTTTGGTAACCATAATATGCAAAACCTGGAAGCAGCATATTACCTATGTAGAGAATTAGGAATTAGTGATAATACATTTATAAAGGCCATTCAAACATTCAAAGGACCAGCTAAACGAATGCAAAAACTATTGGATAATTCTAGCCATAAGGTATACCAAGACTTTGCACATGCACCTTCCAAGGTTAAAGCAACACTTGAAGCCTTTGTTCGCCAATTTGAAGATAAAAAGATTGTTGCATGCCTTGAATTACATACTTATAGTTCGTTGAACAAGGCTTTTTTACCACAATATAAAGGGAGTTTGGACGGGTCTGATATAGCTGTAGTTTTATATGACCCTCATGCCTTAAAAATGAAACGAATGCCTGATTTATCTAAAGAAGAAGTCAAAGCTGTATTCGGAGCCCATGTTTTAGTCTTTAATGACCCTACAGAATTAGCTAATTATTTGGAAACACTAGAAAAGACAAATACATGTTTCTTAATGATGAGTTCAGGCCCTTGGGGTGGTATTAATTTGAAAGAGGTCTTGAAATAAAAAAGAGGGAGTAGTGCACCCCCTCTTTTTTATTATTAATATTTGATACTAAACTCAATAGCATCAGCATTATCATTTGCTGTAGTCATTACGTCAGTAACTTCAATAAGGTAAGTTTTACCATCTCTGTGAACAACAAAAACATCTCCTACAGAAACCGTATTACTTACTTTCTCATTATTACTATTGGTGTTTGGTAGATCATCTCCACCTTCAAAATATTTTTCAATTACATCCTTTCTATTCACAGATGCAAAATCAAAATTTTCAACAGATGAAGACAAGGTCTTAATTTCTGAATTATTGATTCCAGATATTTGAGCTTTCCAATTCTCATCATTCGGTAAACTTAAATCAATACCCTCGTCCTTAATTTCTGCTAATAAACCACTAGCATCTAATGTACCAGTTCCTTCACCTGTATCAAGATCCAAGCCTCCTGTACCTGCTGGGCCAGCTGCATTTAATAATACCCCACTAATTGATTGTTCGATAAGTTCATAACTATTATAAGAAATACCAATAGTAGAATTTAATCCATCAACATCCTCTACAATTAAAGTCAATGATTTTGATTCTAGTGACCCATCATTTTCTAACTTAATTTCTAAAGTGAAAGCATTTACATTATCACCTAAAATTAATAGAGGATTATTAGAAGGTATTATTTCATTTGTAATTAAATCTCTGATTTCAAAATCTGTTGCAGCTAGATTAGAACCATCTAATTGAATTGTTAAAGTTTTCAAATCACCAGAACCTGCAACTGCCTCAAGGGCTACTACAACACTTGGTTCATCTGGTGAAATTTCAAAATCAGATGTTGGATAATCGTTGGCTTGGACACCACTTGGATCTACTGAGACAAAACCTAAGCTAGGTTCAATCATTTCAACAGAATCATCTACAATAATTCCATCGTCTGGTGTACAAGAAGAATAGAATAAAATCGAGGCAATGGTAAGGGTACCAAAGAATACTAATTGGAGTTTCTTCATTTTAATTTTATTTAGTTTATTGTAATGAAATTCACAACTGCAAAAAAACGAATAATACTTATATACATTTTGCTAATGTGATAGCTTTAACTTTTGTTTAAGTTTAAATTCAAATTTTTGAAAAAATAGATAGCTATGTTTAATGACTATGCATTTACGGCTGTGGACAGATTCCTAAGATATGTACAAGTGGATACCCAATCTGATCCTCATTCACCAAGCCAACCTTCTACCATGAAGCAAAAGGATTTGAGTAGGATTTTAGTAGAGGAATTAAAGGAAATGGGCATATCTGATGCAGAATTGGATGAGTTTGGGTATGTATATGCTACATTGCCAGCTAATACAGATAAAGCTGTACCAACCATCTGTTTTTGTTCGCATGTGGATACATCTCCAGATTGTAGTGGTAAGGATGTTAAGCCAATCATTCACGAAAATTATCAAGGGCAAGATTTGATATTGCCTGATGATACTAATCAAGTTATTCGCTTAATGGATCATCCAAAGTTGGATAATCAATTTGGAAATGATATCATAACTGCATCTGGAACTACTTTGTTGGGTGCTGATAATAAAGCAGGAGTGGCAGAAATCATGGATATGGTACATTTCTTTACCACAAATCCTGAGGTAAAGCATGGTGCGATAAGGATATTATTTACTCCAGATGAAGAGATTGGGAGAGGAGTAGATAAAGTGGATATGAAAAAATTAAATGCTCAGTTTGGTTATACGGTAGATGGAGAGAAGCGTGGTTCTCTTGAAGATGAAACCTTTTCAGCTGATGCCGCTACTGTAACTATCCATGGTATTAGTGCGCATCCTGGTTTTGCTAAGGGTAAATTGGTTAATGCCATTAAAGTTGCAGCTAGTTTCTTGGATGCTTTGCCGCAACATTTATCTCCCGAAGAAACAGAAGAAAGAGAAGGCTTTTTACACCCGCACCATATCTCTGGACAGTCTGAAACGGTTGTTTTAAGATTTATACTAAGAGATTTTGAAACCAGTAAGTTAGCGGATAAAGCAAAACTTTTAAAAGAGGCAGCAAAAACTGCAGAAGGGAAATGGCCTGGTTCAAGAATCGAAGTAGAGACACAAGAACAATACCGTAACATGAAAGAAATCTTAGATCAGCACCCTCAAGTTGTTGATTATGCTGTTCAAGGTATAGAGCGTGCTGGAATGACTGCTTCTAGGTCGAGTATTCGTGGTGGTACAGATGGATCAAGATTATCATTCATGGGTCTTCCTTGTCCGAATATTTTTGCAGGAGAACATGCGTTTCACTCAAAGCACGAGTGGGTTAGTCGGCAAGATATGCACAAGGCTGTAATGACTTGTGTACATATTGCTTGTATCTGGGAAGAGAATGCCTAATTATTTTTGCCGTAATTAGTTTTTGCAAGGATTACTAGTACCAAACCTACAACAATCATGCAGAAATAAATAATCATAGTGGTTAATGGGCCTAGTAGGTCTTTTAACCACTTCAAATAAGTTAATTGTCCACCGATCAAACTTAGGCATACTGCTAAAAAGCCTATAATAAAAAGTAAAAAGCCGGTAAGGGTAAGCAATGATTTTTGCATGAATTATGTTTTATATTCAAAAGTACAATCAAAAGAACTAGAATCCCTGAAAATTGTTTAGTTTTTAGCTTGTTGAAATAAATAAACTGCTGATTGAATGATTAAACTAGTTGAATGTCCTCGAGATGCTTTACAGGGGATTAAGCCATTAATTCCGACTTCCTTGAAGATTGAATACCTTAATCAATTACTTCAAGTGGGGTTTGATACGCTTGATTTCGGGAGTTTTGTATCGCCAAAGGCCATTCCACAGATGCAGGATACAGCAGAAGTACTTAAAGGCTTGGATTTGTCTACTTCTACACGGCTATTAGCCATAGTTGCTAATACCAGAGGAGCCAGCCAAGCAGTAGAATTTGATGAAATTTCATTCCTAGGGTATCCATTCTCCATTTCAGAGACTTTCCAGTTGCGTAATACAAATGCAACTATTGAAGATTCACTTGGACGGTTAATGCGCATCAAAGAACTGGCTGACCAAAAAAATAAAGAAGTAGTTGTTTACCTATCTATGGGATTTGGAAATCCCTATGGGGATGAATGGAATGTGGATATTGTATCTCATTGGGTAGAACAACTTTCTTCAAAAGGTTTCAAAATATTGCAATTATCAGATACCATAGGAGTCGCTACGCCGGATAGTATTTCCTATTTATTTAATGGCTTAATACCAGCGTATCCAGATATTGAAATTGGGGCGCATTTGCACACTACACCCAATGATTGGGAAGCAAAACTAAATGCTGCATACCAAAGTGGTTGTAAGAGGTTTGATGGAGCCTTAAGAGGATATGGTGGATGCCCTATGGCCAAGGATGATTTGACGGGAAACATGCCTATGGAACATATTGTACATTATTTTAATGAAAAATCATTAGTGCCTGCCATCAATAATCTTATGCTTCAAAAATCATTAGATATGAGTACAAAGGTATATGCCTATGCAAATCACTAATTTACTTCTAGTTGAAATTGACTTCCTAAGTCCACTGTATGATTTATCTATAAAACTCCGGGATAAAATACTTCGTGAACCTCTTGGGTTAAGTTTCAATATTGATGAATTGTCCAAGGAAGACAGCGATTATCACCTAGGAATACTCCATGATGGAAATCTAATTGCTTGTTTGGTGTTAACACCTAAAAGTAAATCAGTAATCAAAATGAGACAAGTCGCTGTTCTAGAAACGTTTCAAGGGCAGGGTATAGGTCGTGTCCTCGTTGAATATTCAGAATCTTTCTCTAAAGCTAAAGGCTATGAAAAGATTGTATTGAATGCGCGAGAAAATGCCATTCCATTTTATAAAAAACTGGCTTATTCAATAGAAGGAGACTTTTTTGAGGAAGTAACTATTGTACATCAAAAAATGAACAAAAACTTATAAGAATTAATTATAATTTTACAATAAGCAATATCAACCTTTAAGATTAAAATTGTTGGTTATTGTACATTGGGGCCTTGGTTTACCAGCCCCTTTTGTTATTTAAATGCCCTGCCTCTAAAATGGCAACCAAGCCATTATTTGTTCCACCATAACTGGATAGGCTTTTGGATAAATAATTGCTAATACTAAGCATCCATATATGGAGCCGTATAAGTGGGCATCGTGTCCTATGTTTGACTGACTTTGTGTACGAGTTGCCCGATTGGAATACCAAATATAACCAATACCAAAAATCCATGCTGGAATGGGTATAACGCCCATAATTAATAATAAATCTGTTGGATTTAGTACAATAGAAATTAGTAGAACAGCTGAAACGGCCCCTGAAGCTCCAAGTGCACCATACCCAGGATTATCATGATGTTTTTGTTGAGAAGGAATACAAGAGAATATAATGGCAGAAAGATAAAATATAATAAATGCAGTGCTTCCAAAAGCAGATCCAAAAACTAATTTAAATAATGCCTCTGTTGGACCACCAAAGAAATATAAGGTGATCATATTGAATGCTAAATGATACCAATCTCCGTGAATGAATCCATTGCTCAACAGTCGGTAATATTCTTTGTTGTGTTTAATCGAGTAGGGATGGTGAATGAGTTTATTTTTCTTCTCTCGATCAGACATAGCAAAATAGGAGATAATAATGGTGATTATAATGATAAAGTTGTTAATGCTCATGTTAGATATTGTGATATTTTTCATTATTTAAGATAGTCATAGCACGGTATAGTTGTTCTAAAAAGAAAACTCTTACCATTTGATGCGTAAATGTCATAGGGGAAAGGGCTAGTTTGCTATTTGCTATGGCATAAAGACTTTGATCAAACCCAAATGCACCACCTACTAAGAATATTAATCTTTTGGAGCCCATTTGAAATTTTTTATTGAGGAAATTAGAGAATTTAACGGAAGAAAAGGATTGCCCGTTTTCGTCTAAAAGAATAAGTAAGTCAGATGGAGATATATGTTGTAATATCATTTTGGCTTCGGCTTTTTTTAGCTCTTCTGGTTTGAGCTTTCCGCCATGCTTAATATCCGGAAAAACCTTAGATTCAAAGTTCAAGTAATGCTTTAACCTATTGTGGTAAATCCTTGCTCCTTCTTGCAAGTAAGACTCTTTAGTTTTTCCAATTTGCCAAAAACATACTTTCATAAGTTCACTTTATGGCCTTAATATAGAATTTCTTCCATCAAGTTCTTTCTAGATACAAATTTTTCCTTGATATGATTCTCTAGATGATTGATGAGATCAACTTTATCAGCATAGCTTAATACTTGGATCAATTGCCTTAATTTTTGTACGGGTTTATCCCCAAAATGGGCACTGAGGTAACTATCTACAATATAGATTAGTAAGTCTTTGTGTCTGTCTTTAAATTCCTTCGGAATATTATCTAATACATTTAAATAAACATCAATCTCATTAATCTCCTTTAAATAGTCGCATAATGCTTCTATTTGACCACTACAAATTAATAATTGAGCCTTTATTAGATCTAACTCATCATTACCTGCTTTATCTTGTTGATTGAGAATTTGTTCAAATGCTACAAATACTTCTTTAGAAATAACGGATTGATCGGTTTCCAGGAGAGATTCAAAGTGTATCACCTTAGGTTTTATTTCGAAAGCTTTTAAACCATATTTTATAGCATTATTATATTGTTCAATTTCCAAATAAAAGGCTTGCGTACCTTCTAGTAATGCTAGGTATTCTCTCTGTGGATAATTAGCATGAATAATGTAGTTAAGGAACCATTCAGCTGTCTTTCCTTTTTGTTGAAGTAAGAGAATCTCTGCTGTTTTAAGTATTAATACTGGAGAGAAGTGTTGAGCCTGGAGCCACTTCTTTAAAGGTGCCTTTTGTTTCCATTGGAACATTAAATTGATGTAAATAGCAAAAGTTGTTGCATGGTATGGAATAGGATTACTACTATTCAGTATACTATTTGTACAAACTTCCTCAACACGCTTATCATAGGATGATTTGAATTTTTGTAGAATTTTTAAAAAGTAATTGATGGCATTACTATTGTTTCGATAATTGAATTTCTGAACTTCAGCATAGACAAAATCTTCAATTTTATGCTTAAGCTCATACGCATTAGTATGGGCATAGATTTTTCCCAGTAATTGGATAAGCGTTTTAATTTGTTGTTCGAAACCTAATTTGAGCACATTATCTTTTAAGATAATAGGGTAGTGATACTCTAATATGGCTTGAATGCATTGCCATGGTTCCAAAAAATCACCCTGAATGAAATTTTCTTCAGCACCTTCAATAAGCTTATTGTAGACTTTTTGGATAGTCCTACAATTGTTTATACTTGGATTTTTATAATCTTTTGAAGGAAGTATAGACCTCAAATAATTATGATACTTGTTATCATCAAGTACAGCAGTTTTATGAATAAAAGCACTTTTAAAAGCGGTGCTGAATTTTTTATCCTTTCTGGCATATTCTCGTATAAATTCCTTTAAATCACTTAATTCAAGATCTCTTAGAATAGTTGAAATATTGAGTCTTGAAGAAACAGCTACCTGTTGTTTTTTAGTGTTTTTTTCAATTTTTTGTTGAATCAAAAACTTACGTAGATGCATAGCCAAGGCCACTTCATGAGCACAATGTTCTTGTTGGGATTTGCAATCACAGGAGCTAGCCACAATTTTTTCGGCTTTGAGCTGTATTTCTACTTCATAGGTTTGGATCTCTGCAGAGTATACTCCCATTTCATGTTTAACAAAATGCGTGAGCAACTCATTAGAAAGTATGTTTTCTGCTAGTATAAGTAATGTTTCGTCGTAATAATGTTCTAAATTATTTAGAAATATTGCCATAAGTATAGATAAGCATTAGCCAATATGTAAAGTTAAGGTGACTTTGGGCATAATTCAAGAGTTTCAAATTAATCCCTGAAATTTGTAGGCTTATTTAGAATAAATAGTAGTTTTAATACCTTTAATTAATTCTTACTTCACTAGTTTATGAAAACTGTTTTTTTCATTAGACATGCTAAATCAAGTTGGGATGATCCTAACTTAGATGACCATGATCGACCCCTAAATAAAAGGGGAGAGAAGGATGGTCCAAAAATGGCTGAACTATTTTTGGAAAAATTTGGTGAAGTAGATGCTATCGTTACTAGCACAGCTGTTCGGGCAAAAACAACAGCGGGATTATTTGCTTCCGCTTTAAATATTGAAGGTA
>CAXQNQ010000237.1:0-6406 GCA_964225135.1 Mesoflavibacter profundi | reverse complement strand
GGTGATGCTCCTTGGGAAGCATAAGAATTAAGAACTCAGAGAGTTACTTACATATTTGATATCTAAACGTAGATGTCAAGCTTGAAGGGAGTTTTGTTTTTTTGGCAAAACGCTAATTACCTCACATTTTAATTTTTAAAAATGGCAAAGATTTCTAAAAAGCGTAAAGTAGCAGAAGCTAAAGTTGACAGCGAAGCACTTTACTCGTTGAATGATGCAATGGCCTTGGTTAAAGAAGTAAACACGGCTAAGTTTGATGCATCTGTTGACGTACACGTTCGTTTAGGAGTGGATCCAAGAAAAGCTGATCAGGCAATTCGTGGAACGGTAACACTTCCTAATGGAACTGGTAAAACTAAAAGAGTTCTTGTATTCTGTACTCCTGACAAAGAGCAGGAAGCAAAAGATGCTGGTGCGGATTTTGTAGGTATGGATGAGCTAATCACTAAGATTCAAGGTGGTTGGTTGGACTTTGATGTTTGTGTGGCTATGCCTCAGGTTATGGCAAAAGTGGGTCGTGTGGCTCGTGTACTTGGACCACGTGGTCTAATGCCTAACCCGAAGACTGGTACAGTTACCATGAACATTTCACAAGCAGTAACTGAAGTAAAGGGAGGTAAAATTGCTTTCCGCGTTGATAAATATGGTATCATTCACTCGTCTATAGGTCGAGTATCTTTCGAAGCTGACAAGCTTGCTGAAAACGCAAATGAATTGTTAAGCACTATTGTAAAGATGAAGCCTTCAACAGCGAAAGGTACCTATATGAAGTCCATTACAGTGGCTAGTACAATGAGCCCAGGAGTAAAGGTGGATACTAAATCTATTCGTTAATTTACCTGATTAGGTCTAAATTATTAGAAATGACTAGAGCAGAAAAAACCGCTGTAATCGAGGAATTAAAAACAAAGTTTGAGTCGTCTCCATTCTTTTATGTAGCTGACTCCTCCTCTTTACCGGTAGAACAAATAAATAAACTTCGTGGCCTTTTCTTTGAGAAAGGTATCGAAATGCGTGTGGTTAAGAACACACTAGTTAAAAAGGCATTAGAATCTTTTGGAGAAGAAAAGAACTATGAGCCTTTATTAAATACTTTAGTAGGTCCTACGTCAATCATCTTTACAGATGTGGCTAATACTCCTGCAAAAGTTATTCAAGATTTCCGTGGTGATAAAGAGAAACCAGAGTTGAAATCAGCTTACATAGATACAGCTGTATTTCTAGGAGATGATCAACTTGAGGCATTATCTAAACTGAAATCGAAAGAAGAATTGCTTGGAGAAGTTATTACATTACTTCAATCACCAATGCAAAATCTTCTTGGCGGCTTGAAGTCTGGTGGCAATAAGCTATCTGGACTTGTAAAAGCGCTAGAGGAGCGTGGGTAATATACTTCCCTTGTTCTTCAAATAATTAATGGTACGGCTTCCAAGTAAACGCACCATATATGTTTTTAACATTATTGGTAAACTTATTTAAAATTTTTCAAAATGGCTGAATTAAAAGAGCTAGCTGAAACGTTAGTAAACCTAACGATCAAAGAGGTAAATGAATTAGCAACTATCCTTAAGGATGAGCATGGTATCGAGCCTGCTGCTGCGGCAGTAGCTGTTGCTGCTGGTCCTGCTGCTGGTGGTGATGCTGGTGGCGCTGAGAAGACAGAATTCGATGTAGTTCTTACTTCTGCAGGTGCTGGTAAACTAAAAGTAGTTAAGGAACTTAAAGGTCTTCTAGGTCTTGGTCTTAAAGAGGCTAAAGAATTAGCAGATGGAGCTCCTTGCCCAGTAAAAGAAGGTGTTGCTAAGGACGAAGCTGAGAAAATCAAAGAAGCGCTTGAGGCAGTTGGTGCAAGCGTTGAGATTAAATAATCAAGCTGTTTAAGATGCGGTTCGCCGCATTAACACTTCTGGCTTAGCCGAACCATATTTTATGGTTTGGCTAGGCCTATTGTTGTATATCTACAAATTGAACTTATTTATATGTTTAATTGTAGTTATTTGAGGGAGATTGGCAAGGTTTTTGAACATTATGTTCACTAAATAGTTTGTTTGTTGTTTACTTATGTTATTTTTAAGTAAACAGCAATTCAATTTCCCCTTACATTAGTATTAATTGACTTTTTCTGAAATGAAAAGCAAGCTATCCGGATTAAGTTTGTTTTTCAGTTTACTATAATCAACTAAGATCTTGGTACATGGCATCTAACGCTACGGCTAAAACGCACGCAGAGCTAAAAAGAGTAAACTTCGGTAAAATTAAACTTCAAGACGAACAGCCAGATTTACTGGAAATTCAATTGAAGTCTTTCCATGAGTTTTTCCAATTGGAAACAACTCCGGAAAATAGAATGAACGAAGGCCTCTTTAAGGTTTTTCAGGAAAACTTTCCAATTACAGATACGAGAAATATTTTCGTATTGGAATTCCTAGATTACTTCATTGATCCTCCTCGTTATTCGATGGATGAGTGTATGCAAAGAGGTGTTACATATAGTGTTCCTCTTAAAGCAAAACTTCGTCTTTCTTGTAACGATGAAGAGCACGTGGATTTCGAGACTATTGTTCAGGATGTATTCCTGGGTAATATTCCTTATATGACTCCTAAAGGAACCTTTATTATTAATGGTGCTGAGCGAGTTATCGTTTCTCAGTTACACCGTTCACCTGGTGTATTCTTTGGACAAAGTTTCCACCCTAACGGTACAAAAATTCATTCTGCGCGAGTTATACCTTTTAAAGGAGCTTGGATGGAATTTGCAACTGACATCAACAATGTCATGTATGCTTATATTGACCGTAAGAAGAAATTCCCTGTTACAACATTGCTTAGATCGATAGGTTTCGATAATGATAAATCTATTCTTGATTTATTCAACCTTGCCGATGAGGTAAAAGCGAATAAAAAGAATTTAAAGGCATCATTAGGTAGAAAGTTAGCCGCTCGTGTTTTAAGATCTTGGACGGAAGACTTCGTTGATGAGGATACAGGAGAGGTTTCTACTATTTCTAGAAATGAGATTATTGTTGAGCGTGATACTGTTTTGGATGAAGCTAATGTAGAGTTGATTCTAGAGACAGGTGTCGACAATGTAATTCTTCAAAAAGAAGATGTAGATGTGGATTTCTCCATTATTTACAATACCCTTCAGAAAGATCCATCTTCATCTGAAATAGAGGCTGTACAACATATTTATAAGCAGTTACGTGGTTCAGATGCGCCAGATGAAGAAACTGCTAGAGGAATTATTGAGAAATTATTCTTCTCTGACAAGCGATATAACCTAGGTGAGGTTGGTCGTTATAAAATTAATAGAAAACTAAATCTGGAGATTGATAAAGATAATCTAGTACTTACTAAAGAGGATATTATTTCCATAGTTAGTTACTTGGTTAACTTGATTAATCAGAAAGCAGATATTGATGATATTGACCACTTATCGAATCGTCGTGTTCGTACAGTGGGTGAACAATTGTATGCTCAATTTGGAGTTGGTTTAGCTCGTATGGCTAGAACAATCAGAGAGCGTATGAATGTACGTGATAATGAGGTATTTACTCCAACAGATTTGATTAATGCCAGAACACTTTCTTCTGTGATTAACTCATTCTTTGGTACTTCACAGTTATCACAATTTTTAGATCAAACGAATCCATTATCTGAAATCACGCACAAGCGTCGTATTTCAGCATTAGGGCCTGGTGGTCTTTCTAGAGAGCGCGCAGGTTTCGAGGTTCGTGATGTACACTATTCTCACTATGGACGTCTTTGTACTATTGAGACACCAGAGGGACCGAATATTGGTTTGATCTCCACACTATGTGTACATGCTAAAGTCAATAAAATGGGGTTCCTTGAAACTCCATACCGTTCAGTAGTTGAGGGTGTAGTTGACATGGACAATCCGGCAAATTACCTATCTGCGGAAGGGGAGGATAATAAGATTATTGCTCAGGCTAATGCCCCTTTAAATGAGAAAGGTGCGTTCCTTACCGATCGTATTAAATGTAGAGAACAGGGTGAATTCCCAGTTCTTGGTCCTGATACCATTGAGTATATGGATGTAGCACCAAACCAGATTGTGGGTGTTTCTGCTTCCTTGATTCCATTCTTAGAAAACGATGATGCCAACCGTGCTTTGATGGGATCAAACATGCAGCGTCAAGCGCTTCCTTTGATTCGTCCAAGTTCTCCAGTAGTAGGAACAGGACTAGAAGGTCAAGTGGCTCGTGATTCTAGAATGCTAATTAATGCAGAAGGTGACGGTGTTGTTGAATATGTAGATGCAAATGAGATTGTTATTCGATATGATCGTACCGATGAAGATCAATTGGTTTCATTTGAGGATAACAAGAAAACATATAAGCTAGTTAAGTTCAGAAGAACGAATCAAGGTTCTTGTGTAAACCTTAAGTCTATTGTTCGCAAAGGTGAGCGAGTGACTAAAGGTCAGATTCTTTGTGATGGGTATGCGACTGACAAAGGTGAATTGGCTTTAGGTCAAAACCTTAAGGTTGCCTTTATGCCATGGCAAGGATATAACTTTGAGGATGCCATAGTGCTTTCAGAGCGTGTAGTTCGTGAAGATATTTTCACTTCGTTGCACATCGAACACTTTGAACTGGAAGTTAGAGATACTAAGCTAGGTGAAGAAGAGTTGACTAACGATATTCCAAATGTTAGTGAAGAGGCTATCAAAGATTTGGATGAGAACGGAATTATCCGTGTTGGAGCATGGGTAAAAGAGGGGGATATCCTAATCGGTAAGATTACTCCAAAGGGAGAATCTGATCCTTCACCAGAGGAAAAACTTCTTAGAGCCATCTTTGGTGACAAAGCTGGTGATGTTAAGGATGCTTCCATGAAAGCACCACCATCTACCAAAGGGGTTATCATAGATAAAAAATTATTCTCTCGTGCGAAGAAAGACAAGGAGCAAAAGGTTAGAGAGAAAGAGTTGATCTCGAAAATGGAGAATCAACACAATATCAAAACGAATGAATTACGTACTATTCTAATTGATAAGCTTTTAATTCTACTTAAGGGCCATTCTTCAAATGGAGTAAAAAGTATTTATTCTGAAACATTGATACCATCTGGTAAGAATTTCACACCTGCAGTCTTGAAAGAGATTGATTATGTATCAGTGGATTATTCAAATTGGACAGAGGACGATCATACTAATAAGCTAGTTGCTCGATTACTTCACAACTACAGTATTAAGTTGAATGAAGAGATCGGTCGATTCAAGCGTCAAGTATTCAACATCAGTATTGGTGATGAATTACCAGCTTCTGTATTGCAGTTAGCTAAAGTTTATATGGCTAAAAAGCGTAAGCTTAAGGTTGGTGATAAACTTGCAGGTCGTCACGGTAATAAGGGTATTGTATCAAGAATTGTGCGTATGGAAGATATGCCATTCTTAGACGACGGTACTCCAGTAGATATCGTATTGAACCCTCTAGGTGTACCTTCACGTATGAATCTTGGACAGATCTTTGAGACTGTTCTAGGTTGGGCAGGTGAGAAACTTGGATTAAAATTCTCTACACCAATTTTTGATGGTGCTAAATCTGAAGAGATTGAGGAATATATCCAGCAGGCAAACCTTCCTTCTTTGGGTCAGACTTACCTATATGATGGTGGTACGGGAGATCGCTTCCACCAGCAGGCTACGGTAGGTGTGATATACATGCTGAAGCTATCACACATGGTTGATGACAAGATGCACGCAAGGTCTATCGGGCCATACTCATTGATTACGCAGCAACCATTGGGTGGAAAAGCTCAATTTGGTGGTCAGCGTTTTGGTGAGATGGAGGTATGGGCATTAGAAGCCTTTGGTGCTTCTAAGATCCTTCAAGAGCTTCTGACTATCAAATCAGATGATATTAATGGTCGTGCTAAGGCGTATGAGGCAATTGTAAAAGGAGATAATCTTCCTGAGCCGAATATTCCTGAATCTTTCAATGTATTAGTGCACGAGCTTAGAGGTTTAGCACTAGATGTTAAGTTTGATTAATTTTTGAAAAAACCAGCAGTTTCTATATGTCATTCAAGAATAAAACGAATCAAAATACACAGAGCTTTAACAGTATCACTATATCACTATCTTCTCCAGATGATATTCTGGAAAGATCGTATGGTGAAGTATTGAAGCCAGAAACTATCAATTACCGTTCTTACAAACCAGAACGCGATGGTTTATTCTGTGAGCGCATATTCGGTCCTGTAAAGGATTATGAATGTTTTTGTGGTAAGTATAAAAGAATTAGGTACAAGGGGATTGTATGTGATAGATGTGGTGTAGAGGTTACCGAGAAAAAAGTTCGTAGAGAACGAATGGGACATATCAAGTTGGTTGTTCCCGTTGTACATATTTGGTTCTTTAAATCACTACCAAACAAGA
>CAXQNQ010000236.1:0-5908 GCA_964225135.1 Mesoflavibacter profundi | reverse complement strand
TAGGTTTTGAAGGGTTTTGAGTGGTATAAAGGACTGCCACCTCCTTGGCGATTTTCGCAGACTCTACATTAAGCTCATACACCAACTCTTCTAAATCATAATCCGCTTGTGATATACTGTTTGCGCTGAAAGTATTAGTCTCAACTATATCTGCTCCTGCCTCAAAATAAGCCGCATGGATATCTTTAATAATGTCCGGTCTAAGCAAAGAAAGCAGCTCATTATTCCCTTTTAAATCTTTATGAAAATCTTTAAATCGCTCCCCTCTGTAGTCCGACTCTTCTAGTTTGTATGATTGGATCATGGTTCCCATTGCACCATCTAAAACCAATATCTTTTCCTCTGCCAGTTGTTTAAGCTGCTGAGATGTTACTTGCATTAAAAATCGTTTTTAAACCTGTTTATGTTGTATCTGATCGTGCCGCCAACAAAATTAATATTATTGCCCACAGAATTGGGCACATTGATGTCTTCTTTTCGCCATAAATACTGTATTCCTACATAAAAGTTGTGAAACAACTCGTAAGAGAACTCCATATCCAACAATTGTACATCACTCCGCACCCCTTGACCAATAATGTGCCCGTCGTCCGCATACCTTAATCGGTAGGACTTAAATATATCACCCCCATAACTCTCTGCGCCAGGATCAGCTCCTTTGAAATAATTGATGTATCGCCCTTGAAATAAGACTCTGCGCCCTATTTGATACCTGAACTGAGCCAAATGTTCCGCAAAATTTGCACCATAGGGGTGTGCAAGCGGTTGCCCATAATGTCCATATACATTTTTTAACTCGGCATGAGAATAGGTATATGGCCGTACTGTATTATACTCATATTGAACATCCATACCTCTTATTCCAAATAGGTCTATGTGCTTAATCCCTAGTTGAACACCCCATTTGTTGGTCCAGTTTTGCGTGTTATTCTTAAACAACTGGTTGAAGATGAATTCATCAATGACAACTTGCCCATAAAGTTGGGTTCTAAAAGGTAGGTTCCAAACACCATCTACTCCAATTATTACATTATCTGGACTCCCGATCATACCCTCAACGGTTCGATAAAAAATAACCGGATTTAGATAATTAAACTCAAAGCCTGTATCCCTAGCAAAAACTACAGCCTCGAATAGCCCTAGTGTCATATTTTTGAAGGGTTTAAACCCTAAATAATGCGCCGCAATATACTTTTTAGGAAACACTAGGAATGGGCCCGGTCTAACATTATCCTCAATCATTTCAGCAAAAATATTTTGCAACTGAAAACGACCCACTCGCCAATTTAACTTGGCATAAAGATAGTCTGTGGTTCTATCCGACATCAACAAGGATCGATACCCGTTACCAATAAAATTTCTTCCGTGCCCAAACTGAAAACCAACGTGTTTGGTAAAATTAAAGCCTACATGCCCTCTAGATAATAGAAAATCAACCCCGTCTGTGAAGTCATAAACATTACTCCTGTATGTTTTGACAAACCCCGCTCCAGGTAAAAAACCTGTTTCTTGTCGAATCGCTCGAATGTTTGATGTGAATCGCGCTTGGCTTTCTAGGATAGTAGTATGAAAATAAACCTTATCATCTATTCCTCCGGAAACAGCCACTCCGCGTTGGTTCAATAAATAAATATCTGTATCCTCATTGTCTTGCCCCAAGCCTAGATTAAGCATAGGTTTGATCTCCATAGAAAAATCCTCCCCCGAATAAGCAAGCATGGCTGCAGGGTATGGATAAAGCTGTTTCAGCCGCTTTCTTTTGTGTTTGATTAGCGGAGCATTACCACGCTTCCACAAATGAAACTCTTCTCTAAAATAATCTAAGTCGGCTGCATATCTGATCAGTTGGTCTTCTGATAGTTGATTATAAAAATCAATATAATCTTGGGTGCTATAAAACTTTAACCCACTAAACCCCTTCCAGTCTAATTGTTCGGCAATAAGTATCCTATCCAATGTGGTTTGAAGCCTATTATCTTGTTCTGGAGCCATGTTCTGTCCAAAACAAGAAGCTGACAACCAAAATATTAATGAAGCAACCAAGAAGAAACGATCAATTTGGGTCATTTTTATTGTTTTTTGCATTTCATTGTCAAATTATACCATTAAATGCCTGTGGTATAAACCTAATTATGCTGAGTTTATATAATTTTGAATTACCTCAGATCAAAAACTAAAATTAAGATAATGAGAATTATCACCTATCTATTCATATTCGTGGCTTTCCTTTGTAATCAGTTACAAGCACAAATGGAAGTTGGTTCCAATGTGCTTTATGGAAACGAATGGATAGACTTTGATCAATCCTATCTTAAGTTTAAAATTAATGAAGCTGGATTATATCAAATTAACTTTAACGATATAGAGGCTGGTTTACCACAAGGTGTGCGAGGAGATGAACTAAAGCTATATAATTACGGGCAACAGGAGTTTATTTATGTATCAAACACCGGTGTTCTAGGACCAAATGACTATATTTTGTTTTATGGAGAGGGAAACAATGGCTGGTTAGACCAATATCTATATGAAAACCCTAACGATCAGGTAAACCCACACTATAGTTTTTACAATGGAAACAATGCCTATTTCCTGACTTCTGGAGCTTCCTCATTAGAGTACTTACAAGAAGAGCAAGACCCCTCTCCGAGTGGAAATATTTCACCAGCATCTGGTTTTTCTACACAACTAAAGCAAAACTTTACGGATAAATACTATAAAAAAAGCTACTCTTACGGTAAGCTATCCCTTTTTGATGCTTCAGAGGGCTACGGAACCCTAGAGTCTAATCAAATTGATATTAATTTAGACAATCTCGCAGCAAACTCGCCAGCAGGAGAAGCTACCTTAGTATTACACTACATAAGCCACCAAACTCAAGGGCCTAACATAAGTATAACCATTAATAGTCAGCCTATTTATTCAACAAGTAATGTGGGCATTGGAAACTTTAAGGACACCATAACTTTTCCTGCTAATTTACTTACGACCAACAGCCTGGTTTCTATTAGTGGTGTCGATACTCAAACAGACAAACTGGCGCTTTCATTATTAGAGTTGTGGTATGATTCCAGCCTAGAATTAGAAACCGAAGCGCTCCGCCCAGTAATTTTAAACGAAGACCAACTCTTGAACTTAACTGTTCAAACAGAGGAGAACCATATTCTAAGCGAGCTTAATGGTTCAAACATCTACTTTTTATCCAACAACGGAAACCAAATAAGCTTTGAAGCGAAACAAGGCAGTTATGTTTTGGATCAAGCCTCTAACGTTGAAACACTTCAAGACTTCGAAGAAATCAACTTCACTCAGTTTGGTGAAACACCGGTTGAAATGCTGATGATTTATAATGAATTATTGGCTTTTGAAAACAACGGAAACAACATCATAGAAGAGTATGCCAACTATCATCGATCTGAATCACCATATTTAAAAACAATAGCTACAGCAGAAATACAACAGGTTTGTGACCAATTTGCTTATGGTATCGATCTACACCCTATGGGCGTGCGCAACATGGGACACTTCTTTGAAGCTACTTTTGAGGAATTTCAATTCTTGTTGCTTTTTGGGAAAGGTAGAAGCCATAGAATTCAACGAGACGAGAGCAGCTTTGAACAAAATTATGGCGTTAATTTTTTCCTGCCTACAATTGGAGATGACTATGATGCAGACAACTTGTTTGCTGCCGGGAACATCGATTTGGTGCCACAGTTTGCAATAGGAAGAATAGCTGCTAATGAAACCCAAGACATAAGAGCATATTTTGACAAACTGAAAGAATATGAATCGGTTGAACAAACGAGCCAAAGTATAGAGAACAAATATTGGACAAAGCGCGTATTACACCTAGTTGGGGGAAATAATGATGCCGAAGAAACAACCATCAATAATTATTTGCAGACCGCTGGAAGTGTCCTTCATTCTAATATGTTTGGTGCGGATGTAATAACTTTTAGAAAGTTTTATAACCAACAGATTGTTACAGAATCTGTGGATTTCATACAAAAGAATGTGGACGAAGGTGTTGGTATTTTGAATGTATTTGGCCACTCTAATCCAAACTTTACACAATATGGACTAGAAAACCCCGCCATCTTCAACAATAAAGGTAAATACCCCCTAGTTATATCTGGGGGCTGCTACTCGGGGCAGTGCAGTAATCCTGTTTCTGCTTTAGGAGAAAACATGACTCTAATCTCGGAAAAAGGAGCTATTGGTTACATGGCAGTGTCTGGGTTTGGGTATATTTCCGCCCTAGGAAAGTTCATGGAATATTTTTATGACGCCCTAGGAAATGAATATTATGGCGCCCCT
Source organism: Mesoflavibacter profundi (assembly GCA_964225135.1). Lineage (GTDB taxonomy): Bacteria > Bacteroidota > Bacteroidia > Chitinophagales > Saprospiraceae > AM-2324. The sequence goes on along the minus strand of CAXQNQ010000236.1, from coordinate 1,594 downwards.
ATCGGCCAGGCCCTTAATAGTGCCTTAAGCCAAATGACTAGCAATAACTCTATTGGACACCAAATATTACTCCAGCAACTTATTTATCAAGGAGATCCTAGTCTTCGATTTTATCATTTTGATAAACCAGATTATACAATTGGTCCTGGTATTACACACTTTCCTGAAAATTTAAATGCTGCGCTGGATTCGTTTGATGTTAATATACCTATTTACAACGTTGGTAAAAACATCAATCAAGATGTGTCTATAAACCTCAATATTGAATATGAAGATAACACCTCAGAGGTTTTGTTGAGAGATACCATAGCTGCTCCAGCTGCACAAGGTGCTTTTATGTTTAGGTTGCCTATCTTGAACTCAGACAAAATCACCGGTTCAAATCGCTTGCTAATTACTACAGATCCATTTAATGAAATAGAGGAGCAAAGCAATGGTGGAGAAATGAACAACAATTATGTCCATAGTGATAATATTGTAGGATACCCCTTGTTGTTTCAGTCAAACTCGGCATTCCCCGTTCTTCCTTTTAATTTTCACCTAAAGAAAAATCGGGATTTTAAGTTAAATGCTTTTGCCTCGTATGTGCCCGCGTCAGAAAACATCTTTTTAGTAGAAATAGACACCTCTTTACTATTCAACAGCCCAAACAAACTCACGCTGAACCAAAACTCACCCGGAGGAGTATTACAATGGGATCTGCCCTCGTTGGTGGAAAATGAACAGGTTTATTATTGGAGAACTGGAGTAGACTTTCAAGACGGCTCCGATATTGCTTGGAAAAGCTCTTCATTTATTATTAAACCAGGAGAACAAGATGGTTGGCACCAGTCACACTTTCAGCAGTATGAACAAGACACCTTAATAAATTTAATTGTTGAAGAGAGTAGTAAAAAATTAGAATATAGAGCTGACCCTCAAAGCTATAATATAAACAATATTATTAGACAAGGTGGAACGAGACCTGTCGTAAAGTCTGATCTTGGTAGATATTATCTTTATGTTAGTTCAGCTGTTAGCGCAGGAATAGCCTTTGTGGTAATAGACCCAGATAATTTACTCTGCATAGACGGTTTAGAAGGAAATGGCCAAGAACTAATTTATGCATATCCTTGGGCAGTTGGAGAAGGACATGAATTCAAAACAAACACCCCTCAAGAAAGGGAAGAAGTTGTAAACTTTATCAATAATGTGATTCCCACTGGCTCTTACGTGGCAGTTTTAACCATTCAAAAGGGGTTAAACGAGTCCTACTTACCTGCTGAATGGGCTGTGGACTCTACAATATATGGTACTAATATATTTCAAGCATTGGAGGCAAAAGGAGCCACACAAATAAGAAACCTAGAGAACACAGGTTCTGTTCCTTATGGATTTATATACCAAGAAGGGAACCCAGATTATCAAGTAAACGAAACTATAAGCAGTAGTCCATTAGATTATTCGTATACAACAACTTTTATTGAGGGTAATTTCACCCAAGGCTTCATAAAATCACAACACATTGGGCCTGCTACTAACTGGGGAAGTCTTGAGTATAGCCTGACGGGGGTTGAAACCACTGACAGTACTTTAATTAAGGTTTTTGGGATAG